>JABEVJ010000258.1 GCA_013043985.1 Legionellales bacterium
AAACTTCACAATATGAGTAACTATTGCTCGTTTTTATAATATTATCTGGCATAAAATAACGGCGTCATAAACTTAGCATTTTGAAGTATCTTGGGTATACATAATACAAATCCTGAAATCTCTACCGTGGTGACTATATATCTAGGTTGTTAATATCCGAAGCAGATTCTTATAATCCTCAGCAATATCAATGGTTGTCTCAATCATTTCCTTAATTTTACGACATGCATGTAAAACGGTGGTGTGATCTTTGCCGCCAAAGGCTTCACCGATTTCAGGCAAGCTATGATTCGTTAGTTCTTTTGCCAAAGCCATGGCCATTTGTCTCGGACGCGCAACCGAGCGACTACGACGCTGTGACATAATATCAGATACTTTAATCTTGTAATATTCAGCAACAGTTTTAATAATATTCTCAATGGTAACGAGTTTATCTTGTAAGGTTAATAAATCTTTTAATGATTCTTTTACAAAATCCATTGTGACTGGTTGGCCAGTGAAATTAGCATTCGCCACAATACGTTTTAAAGCTCCTTCCAATTCGCGCACATTTGAGCGAATTCTTTTGCCAATAAAAAAAGCGACTTCATAAGGTATTTCAATGCGTGTTTGTTCCGCTTTGCTCATTAAAATAGCGACCCTGGTTTCTAATTCAGGAGGCTCAACTGCAACAGTTAATCCCCATCCAAATCGAGATTTTAACCGTTCTTCTAAGCCATTTATTTCTTTTGGATAACGGTCGCAAGTTAAAATAATTTGTTGCTTTCCTTCCAGTAACGCATTAAACGTATGAAAAAATTCTTCCTGAGAGCGGTCTTTACCAGCAAAAAATTGAATATCATCGATCAGCAAAGCATCAACCTGACGGTAAAACATTTTAAAATCATTCATACGGTTAGTCTGTAAGGCTTTAACCATTTCGGCAACAAATCGTTCTGAATGCAAATAGAGAACTTTAGCATGTGGGTTTTGTCGTAAAATCATGTTCCCAACAGCATGCATTAAGTGAGTTTTACCTAATCCAACTCCGCCATAAATTAACAAAGGGTTATTAATCCCACCTGGCTCAAGCCCGACTTGTTTTGCAGCTGCAAGCGCTAACTGGTTAGATTTTCCCTCGACAAAATTATCAAATGTAAATGTTGAATTTAAATTCGATTGAAAATAAGGAATTTCTTTAGAGGTTGAATGGTTAGATGAATGGGGCATACTTGTTGCATGTGAAGTAATATTGGTAGGCAATCCTTCACCATCTCTGCGAGTGCCAACTTCAATAATAACGTTAACAAATTTGCCATTTGATATTTGTAATACAACTTCTTTAATGCGACTGTAAAAATGCTGATAAATCCAATCACATATAAAGTGATTGGGTGCCTGCAACACAAGAATATCATCTTGTTCTTTTGAATAGAGTGGAAAAATCCAAGTATTAAATTGTTGAACTGTTAGTTCATCTTTCAACAGATCAAGGCATTGTTCCCATATCATTAATGACACAAGCTTCTCCGAAAAATAGGGATATAAAATGATTTTTAAGGGTATATAGTCTCTGCGATTGAGATCGCGAGTTTCTGGCTTGCTCTTTTCCGCCCTATGCAACACACAAACTGCACAATATGAATAACTATTACTTGTTTTAATTATTGCATAGGGCAAAAAATAGCTGCGTCATAAATCTCGCGATCTCAATCGCGGAGACTATATACCTGCATTTGATATCTCGGGATTTGCATTATACATTTAAACGCTCGATGTCATTCCCGCGCAGGCGGGAAACCATTCATTAACATGCACTTAGCAAGCTTGACGATGGGTTCCCGCCTGCGCGGGAATGACATCGAGGGCTAAAAAATATTTTAAAAACCCTAAATATGAAACGCTTCGGGTATATATATATACCCTCTTAAAGAGAAAGGAGTATATACCGCTTTAAAAAAGTTATCCACAGATATTTTATACAAAAATACTTATTGCTTTACTCTGTGTAAGGGAGCAATGGAAGGGAATGGTTATGAGAAGCACCTATCATTTTCTGACAGGTTACACCCTTAGCTTGATTTTGTTAAAATGTGGCTATTCGCCATTTTCAAGCCCGGTTTATACTTCAATTTTGTTGCTTTCAAAACTACGCATCGGAGATTCTAATGAGAATAGGTCAAATAAAAAACAACATCCGTATCAGTCATGGGTTAACAGAAAATGAGCATGATTACTTTTCGCGATTGGAAAGATGTAGTTGGAAGGCAAGAAAGTATCTCACTGACGATAACTTGTCCGACCGAGAGGAATTTCAATATTTTTTATCATTGTTTGATGAATTACTTATAAATGCAAGAGAGAGGAAGTTATCAAACATAACGGTCAGACATGAAATCAAAAAAATGCTTAAGCTTCGCTGGAAACTCATGAGCAAATCAGACCAACTCCCCATCAAGTTGTCCTTACTCAATTATACCTGGGATAGGCATACGGGTAGAAAAGCGTTCTTTTTTCAAATTGCCTCCCTTGTTGCATCTGATACAGAATCAATTGTCTCTGTTTTGATGCCTGGGATAAAGGAGATTGTTCCAGATTTATACCCTTATGAAGAAAACTTTGACTCAAGAATGATAAGCAATACTGAAAAACAGGAGAAAAGCGGTCTTCGCCAGATTTATGATAGTATTATCTATGGGATGGACGAGCAGGGAAATGAACGGTTACTGGAGGTATCAGAAATTTTTTCTCACGCTATGAAAGACGATGCTATTTTTTTTACAGACCGTTCGAGTAACAATATTGTCCTCAATGAGGATTATCCTATTAGTCTAAGTCCAACCGAAAAAGAAATAATCGCAACACTTTATCCAGTGTTATTTAATTTATTTAAAAAAAATTATCTTTTAAAAGATAACGTTGTCTTTAACACAAAATTTAACAAATTAATTCTTGCCGTATATGAAGCATCCACCAAAAAGCCAGGTAATGAACAAAACGAGTTACTCGCTTTATTCAGTGAAGAGGGTGTTAAAAATATAACTGAATTTTATCATTATTGGAGAGCACTAGATCCAGACATCCGTGCATGTTATGAAAATCAAGTCTGCACCAATGGTAATAAATTGGGCGATAATTTAATTCGTGTTTTTTCTGGCACTCTCACTAACCGCAATATATTAACAGACCTGAAGATTACGGTACCTCATTATAATGCCGCTCAAAGTATTCATCCCTGTATGCATCTGATGCATACGGCACTATCGGCAATGCAAGAAAAGTTTTCACAAGAAGTCAGTGGAATTAAACTTAAAGGACTTTTAAAAAAGTTTAATTGGGAAAAGAAAAAATTACCTCGTTTTTCGCAATATAATAGTGATATTGCAGCTGTCTGCTATTATGGACTCAATCATAAACAGACCCTTGAGCGTGTTTTTTTGAAATATTACGTCAAAAATACACAAAATTGGACGCAAGACGCTCTGGTCAGCCGTTTAAAAAACCAGCTGGCTAAAGTCCTTGCTGGGTCAGCAGGTGATTTGCCTCCTGTGCACCATTTGCCAACACTTCGCTTGCTAGAAAAACTTTTTCCTGAAGAAATAAGTGCATTTTTTCCTCAAGAAGCAAGCAAGCTAGTTAATTTGTTTTCCTCATATCGCGGTATTCAGAAGATAAATACATTCAATACGCTAGCCTACTTCATGGGTTCTTCTGATTTTCAGGAAGAACTGATTGCCCAACTGATAACACAAGGCTATGTTCTTGAGCTATTGGAAATAGGGAGTATTCATTTTAAGAGTATTACGTTAAATAACCATGATTTGCCCAATGATATGCTTTTGAAAAATAAACAAGCATTTACTCTTTTTTTCTATAGGTCTTTACAAAAATATCCAAAACACTTGAATGCTATTGATGCTACTATAGTATTGATGAAACAAAAAGCAGAAGGCAAATTCGATGCGTTTAGAGAGGCAATACTTTATAATTTAATCTCTGTGCAGATAATCAATAGTTTCGGTGGACTTGCAATTGTTTTTGATTTTTTATCAGAAAAGGAGAAAAAAGACTTTTGTGAAATTATTGGCAGAGTCGCCGAGCAACGCTCGTCCCGTTCTTCTTATTCACCGTATTTCATCGAACCAGATACTTCCCGCAGCTTGGAGGTAATACTTGTATTGGGCTGTGCCTTATATTATCCTCTGGCTACGTGTATGTTTATCGGAATTCTATGCTTGGCAATTCCTTCAAGTGTCATATACACGGGAGGCTTTTTTGCAAGCATATTAGCTTATAGTGTGGGTCTCTTCTGTTTCTGTTTGCCTCTTATCATCTGCTGCGCAATCGGCGCACCTATGATAGCTCGCTGTTTTGGCTTGAGTAAAGAGAGCGTGGTGAGAGCTATGATGTCAGTTTCACAAGCAGGCTGTAATTTACTTGATCTACTCTCCTTCCATCCAAATAAAAACAATTTAGACGATTTTTGGTGCTCTCGAGAGTCGCGATATCAACTTTCGTTTGAAGATAAATTATTCAATAGTATGTCGAAACCTGTAAAAAAAACGGTACGAAATATTATTCACGCTATTCAACCTTACCATCAGCCATTCTCGCTTACGAAAGAAGTCAAAAAGGCTTTCTTTAGTCCTGTCAACGGTGTACTCAATATAGGAAAGGGAGTCATAAAAATTTTACCTGGCTCACTCATGGTGCTCAGCTCATCTGCTGGGCAAATGTTAGCAGTTAATTCGCGTATTATTTCAAAATACATTGCTAAGAAAGCTTTTCAACGAACAGGTATTTTAATGGTTGCGGGAGCAACACAAGCCTCATATGGTGTTTTTCAAATAGGCAGTTGGCCATGTTATCTTTTTATTGTGCCTTTTCGCTTTATCCGAGCTAAATTAGAGGATAGCGCGACATTGCTTGAGGCCAACTCAAAAATAAAGAAGACCCAGAGTGAGTGTTTTGCAATAATAAACGAAATAAATAAAGAAAATAATATAAATGAAATTTCTTCAGTAACATTCATTGATTCTGATGAAGAGTCCATATCCTTTGTTGTACAGCAACCCAAAAAGACCGTGGAGCCTTCTCCAACGCCGTTTATTTTGCTTGCAAAACAATTGAATAAAGCAGTAGAGAAAAAGTCATGTAATAAAGATGATTATACCTATTTACGAAAATTAAGCTTCTTAAATACAACGAAGAAATTGCAACTGAATCCATATGCGATTCGTGAGATATCGCAGGAACTCAGTCAGCTTCAGGTGCAAGGCATTGGTAGTAACTTTGGAGTGTAGGGATACGCCCATTATCCAGTATTCTCACTATCCATCGGTATATGATAGATATAACCGTCTAATTGCTCAACGGGTGAACCATTTTCGGTCGGGCTAACGAACACTGTCACATGATAACTCTGCTCATCATTGGCTAATGTTTCGATTTTTGACTGCCAATACCAAGTGTGGTTAAGCATTTCTGTGGTACCATTTTGTTGTACTACAGGTGAGTAATTTGGTAGCTCAGCATTAACTTGTTCACGTGAAATAATGTTCATTGCAACCCAATGCGCCCCCATTTTTTGCTCAATGTAAGAAGCATTCTGCGCATTCCGGCTGATGGCATAACTGGCGGCTGTGAGTGAAATAGCAACAATGACCAAAGCAATTAATACCTCAATCAATGTAAAACCTTGCATTAAGCAGGTGATTTTTTTTTTAGGAAAATGGATTCGTCTATTCATTTTTTGATGTCACTGGTTCCATGGATAAATTACCAGCCATATCGCCTGTGAAACGATAGGCGTTTTCCTTATGCTTATCACTGATTATAAGAGTAAATGATGTAAAACCCCCGCTAGGTAAAATCAGCACTTGAGGCTGATCTTCAGCATTTCCGCTTTTATAAGCTTGTATTTTGGTAAATAAGTTATCAGCAACAGATAGGGTCAATAAAATACCACTCGGCATATGATGTTTTGATAATGTTGTACTGTTTTTAATGAGAACCCATGCCGCATTTAATTGCTTACTCTCTCGATCAGGTGAGGTGGTAAAAAGATAGAAAGCATAACTATTGTTATTCACTTGAAATCCAATCACACTGCTTGTGAGAATAGCTTGAGTTTGCGCTAATTGAAGTGCGCTTTGTAACGTACTGGCTGTTGCCTGAATTCGTCTTTTTTGACCAGCATCTCCAATCGCAAACAAAGTTGTCGCTGTTATGATACCGATGATCACAATGACGATAAGAATCTCAATCAGGGTGAAACCTCGACCGTTATAATCAAATTGTTTGACTGTTTCAAGTCTTTGTTGCTTTGGTGTTTTGAAAGTATTGAGCATTTTATATGCTTTTCCAGTTGCTTTTTATCCAGATATCAACTGCGATGAGTATATACTCAACACACATGGGTTTTCTGTTTTCTAACTTGTTCTTTTCCGCCAGGTAAAACGGTTAAAACTGCACAATATGAATAACTTGCTGGTTTTAATCGTTTTACCTGACGAAAAATATCTGCGTTATAAAATCCGAAAACCCATGTGTGTTGAGTAT
>JABEVJ010000259.1 GCA_013043985.1 Legionellales bacterium
AAACTTCACAATATGAGTAACTATTGCTCGTTTTTATAATATTACCTGACATAAAATAACGGCGTCATAAACTTAGCATTTTGAAGTATCTTGGGTATACTCGCTTACTGACATTAACCAACAGATTTGCTACACTGTTTTCCTTTTACCTTAAAATGGAAAACCGATGAATAAAAAAATTGAGGTTAAGATTCTTGATAAGCGTCTTGGTAAGGACTACGAGCTGCCAAGCTATGCTAGCATAGGCTCGGCAGGGCTTGATTTGCGAGCTTGCATTGATGCGCCGCTGCAAATTCTGCCAGGGCAAACAATCTTGATTGCAACCGGAATGGCTATTCATATTGCTGATCCTGGATTGGCAGCGATGCTTTTGCCACGTTCAGGACTAGGTCATAAAAATGGCATTGTCCTTGGTAATTTAGTAGGACTTATTGATTCTGATTATCAAGGGCCGCTGATGATCTCTTGCTGGAATAGAGGAGATGATGTCTTTACCTTAAACCCCGGTGATCGCTTAGCTCAGATGATCATTGTTCCCATTGTGCAAGTTGATTTTGAATTGGTCGATGAATTTTCGCCCACCGTACGCGGTGATGGCGGATTTGGGAGCTCTGGAAGGTAAGGCTAAAGCATGAATGCAGTTATTTTTGCCAATGGAAATTTTGTTGCAACAACTTATTCTGATTTAATATTAAAGCAGGCAGAATTGATTATCGCAGCTGATAATGGAGCACGCTATTGTCTTGAGCATGGTGTTTTACCTGATGTGTTGGTGGGCGATCTGGACTCACTTTGTCCAAGAGTATTGAAAGAACTACAAGTTGCAGACACTCGAATTTTATTGTATCCAAGTGAAAAAAATGCAACTGATCTCGAATTGGCATTAGATCATCTACTGACTTATCAATCTGTAACTGACATCACCATTTTAGGTGCATTGGGTGGACGTTTTGATATGAGTTTATCGAATATTTTTCTCACTAGTCATCCAAAATACCAGTATATGAAAATCAAGATAATTGACCATCAAAATCTTTTGTATATTATCAACGCACACCATCCCTTGTTCCTGAGTGGGCGGGCAGGGGATACGATTTCGTTGCTGCCTCTGACATCCAGCGTGGAGGGAATTGAAACGCTCAACCTCCGTTACGCACTGAAAAATGAAACCTTGTATGCTGCTAGTACTCGCGGAATAAGTAATCAATTGACAAACAGTGAGGCAAAAATCACCGTCAATAAGGGTGTATTGCTCTGTGTTCATTCGATTGTGTAATATATACCCATTGCACTTCAAGATGCGATGGGTATATATCCTGAGGTATCGACACATAAATTGATAAAAAATCGTGGATTTTTAATAGGTTAGCTGCTATCACGTAATTAAGATTTTAGCACTGAAGCTTAAAAACGCTCGTCATTGCGAGGAAGCGCAGCGACGAAGCAATCCAGAATGGTTATAAATGATAACATTTTGATTTTACACTATTTTTTCCTGGATTGCTTCGTCGCTGCGCTTCCTCGCAATGACGAGCGTTTTTCGATATTTGTTGTTAATTTCACATTTCGCGATAGCGACTATAAACGACTATATATCACCACAGGGATTCCAGTTTGCTCTCTGCCCACTTGTTTCACAATTTTCCAATCCACTTTTGGAGGCGGATTTATCCCTAGAATTGCCGCCTGTATCGCTTGATTCCAGTATCGACTGTAACTAAACGCCATATTTGCACGCTCTTCATGTAAAGGTTGCTGTGCTTTGAAATAAAGTTGCTTGCCAGACCATCCGGCAAGAAAGGGTTGATCCACAATCGTAACCTGGGTATGATTCGGAACCAGAGGAAAGAGGTATTCAATATCCTCAGGAAACATATGCATACAACCAGCACTGGCACGTCGGCCTATTGTAGCGGGAACATTAGTACCATGAATCAGGTAGCTGTAAGTATTTAACCGCAGCGCATAGTTACCGAGTGGATTATCAGGGCCTGCAGGCATCACTTTGGGTAAAATCATGCCTTGCCGTATCATTTCCGCCTGTACTTTTGGCGGAACATGCCATGCAGGATTTTTTATCTTTTCAATTAGATAATAGCTTCCTACTGGGGTTTCTGAGCCTTCCATGCCAATACCAATGGGATAAGTTTGAACAATATTGGAATTTTCAGGAAAGTAATAAAGCCGTAATTCAGCTGTATTAACTACTATTCCTTTGTGCTCAGTATTAGGCAGGATAAATTGAGAAGGGATAACCAGTTTTTCATAGGGCAATAAATTTTGTGGGTTTACATGAGGGTTAGCCGCCAATATTTCGTAGTAACCAATATCGTATTGTCTGGCAACATCATCGATGGTTTGTCCTGGTTGGGCATAAGCAGTTAGAACCTGTCCAATCACATCGCTTCCAGGAAGTGGCATTTGATAGGTTGCGGCAATGGCATTAAATGAGCCGCTCAACCCGAGTACGAGCAATGTCGAAAGCAGTATTTTACGCATCATATAATCCTTTTTGGAAGTTCATCAGGATTGTATGATGTTTTCTAATCTTATGTAAAGCAAAAAAGGACAGCACGTATATGAAAGTCTTGAGTATTAATGTTAATGGTATTCGCTCGGCAATTAAAAAAGGATTAATCGATTGGCTATTAGCAATCGATGCTGATGTCATTTGTTTACAGGAAACTAAAATGCGGACTGAGGACGATCCTGGTATGAGCGATATTTTGCCAGGTTATCGAGCTTATTATGCGGATGCTGAAAAAAAGGGGTACAGTGGAGTGGCTATACTCACACGATTAAAACCCGATAAAGTGCATTCAGGTCTTGGTTTTCCATTGGCAGACATGGAGGGGCGATATATTCAGGCAGATTTTGGGCAACTGAGTATTGCTTCTTTGTATATGCCATCAGGCTCAAGTAGTCCTGAAAGACAGGTAGTAAAATTTGAGTTTCTTGATCGATACTTACCTATTTTGCAGCAACAACTGGAAAGTGAACGCCATTATATTATCTGTGGTGATTGGAATATCGCGCACAAAGCAATTGATTTAAAAAATTGGCGCGCTAATCAAAAAAACTCAGGTTTTTTACCTGAAGAACGAGCATGGATGGATACGGTACTGGAAAAAATGGGCTGGGTTGATGCTTTTCGTGTGCTCAATCAATCTGCAGACGAATATACATGGTGGTCAAATCGCGGTCAGGCCTGGGCTAAAAATGTAGGTTGGCGAATTGATTATCAAATTATTTCACCGCAATTACGAGATAAAGTGAATCAGGTCAGCATTTATAGAGAGCAGCGATTTTCGGATCACGCTCCGCTGATTGTTGGGTATATACCCATTGCTATTTAATCTAATTTCGGCATAATGGCAAGGATCTCGAGTGAAATAACTTCGCTCATGATCCTAAGATCAGCTTTGCCGGAGCAGTAAGGATGTGGCAGTTACAGGATAAGTTACAGTATATAGCCAAGGAAATTGAGGATTTGGTCGGAGCTGTGGCCTTTGGTGGATCGAGACTACAAGAGTTTCATGATCTTTTGGGGGTTCTGGATGCAGATATTTCAAGAATTATGCATCATCGGCACTATAAATTATGTGCAGATGAGCATCGACGCATCATGACAATGTTAATGACAACGATGCAGTCCTTGACTGATTGGCGAATACTGGCCTTAGAGTACCTTGAGGCACTGGACGACCTTGTGCTCAGACAAGATAACTCAATGCTGATTGGAGCGCAAGAAGCGAAAGTTCAATGTAATAAGTTAATTAGCGAGCTTCATGTCCATAGGCAAGAGATAGAAAAAATGGACACTCGGATGACAAATTTGACTCATCGCCTTGTTCAAAAAAAGCTCATACTTTCTTCCCTGGAAATTAATCTAAGTGATTAAATTGATTTCACTATCGCGTAATTGGAATAACAACAAATATCGAATAACGCTCGTCATTGCGAGGAGTTTACTTTGAGCAATCCAGAGTAGTTATAAGTGTTAATATATTGATTTTACACTATTTTTTCTGGATTGCTTCATCGCTAAGCTTCCTCGCAATGACGCCTTCGTTGTCTCATATTTGTCACTATTCCAATTACGCGACAGCGACTATATATGAATGCTAAATCCAGCTGTAATAGCATTAGTAGACGGAATCGAGCCGTTTTGTGCATAGTGTCGCCATTCTGCATCTAAACCAAAATGTCGGCCAATATCCCATCCCGCGCCCACGCCGTAAACACCTGTGAATCCACTTTCGCTTTGGCTATCAGAAAGCCCAAGGTTTTCAGCACGGTTACTTACCCCTGAAGTGTTGACATTCGCATAGGCAACTCCAGCTAAGCCGAAGACATTAAGCCCTAGCGGTAGCGGCACTTTGGCTTTTGCTGTCAAGTCGGTCGCGTTTTCCCATAAATCGGCGTTGGCACCGCTCACATTATCAATGTTTTTCAAGGTCACATTACCGAGATAGGCATAGCCTAATTCAGTTGAAAAAAAACGATTAAACTGGTAACCAAGATAAATACGCCCGGCTAAGTTATTGTTACCTTGAGAATCAAAAGTCAGTGGAGCATAGGCATTAAAATAATTTTGTACGGTTTTACCGCTGACACTGTCATAATCGGTATTCGATACCCCGCCCTGGAGTCCAGCATAGATACCATTGGCAGATGAAGCAAATGCGTTTGTCATGCCAAAAGTCAGTGTTGAAATGATGGAAACGAAAAGAACCTTTCTTGTGCTTATTTTCATGTTTTATATTCTCATTTGTTATTTAAATGGTTATTTTGTATAGGGTCTGTTGACAATTGGTTCTTTGGCTGCAAAAAGAGTGTAATCGGTAAAAATTGGTTCTTGTTTTCGTTAAATAGCTTGCTATTCGCCTCAA
>JABEVJ010000260.1 GCA_013043985.1 Legionellales bacterium
AATCGGTAAAAATTGGTTCTTGTTTTCGTTAAATAGCTTGCTATTCGCCTCAAACAAGAACCAATTTTTCCTCGATTCTCTCTTTTTTCGCTTCAAAGAGCCAATTGTCAACAGACCCTAGAGATTAATCGCTGTCATGTAATGTGAAAATGATAGCAAATATTGAAAAGTGCTCGTTATTGCGAGGAGTTTACGACGAAGCAATCCAGAGTAGACATAAGTGTCAAGATCTTGATTGTACACTCTTTCTACTGGATTGCTTCACTTTGCTCGCAATGACGAGCATTTTTCAATATTTGCTATCATTTTCACATTACATGACAGCGACTATTTTCACTTAACAGATGACAGCCCCTAGCCCTCCGACTATAATTTATGTAATATGGTCTGGTTAGCCACAGCTTGGAGAGGGCATGTTAAGTAAAGAATTAGAGTTTTCATTAAACGTTGCGTTCAAGGATGCACGAGATAGACGGCATGAATTCATGACTGTTGAGCATCTTTTGCTCGCATTGTTAGATAATTTTGTTGCACTGAGCGTACTACGCGCTTGCGGAGCTAACGTTGAGCGTCTTCGCAATAATTTGCAGTTTTATTTAAATGATCCTACCGTCACACCACTTGTTCCACCTGACACCTTAGACAGAGAGCCTCAGCCAACCCTTGGATTTAAACGAGTGTTGCAGCGAGCTGTTTTTCATGTCCAATCATCAGGACGAACAGAAGTGACAGGTGCCAATGTCCTTGCTGCTATTTTCAGTGAGCAAGAGAGTGAAGCCGTGAGTTTGCTGAAACAAGAAAATATTTCAAGATTAGATGTTGTTAATTATATTTCACATGGTATTGCCAAAAATATGGATAGTTCCAGCGGTGATGAGTCTGGAAACAGTTCAGATGAAGAAGGCGGCTCACCTATGTTGATGAGTGCCCTGGAAGCTTATGCGGTGAATTTGAATGTCAAGGCAATTAATGGTGACATTGATGCGTTGATTGGCCGCACTGCTGAAATTGAACGAACAATACAAATTCTCTGCCGTCGCCGTAAAAATAATCCGCTGTTGGTGGGAGAAGCTGGCGTTGGAAAAACAGCCATCGCAGAAGGGTTGGCTAAACTGATTGTTGAGAATAAAGTTCCTAAATTGATTGCGGGATATCAAGTATTTATGCTTGATTTAGGCAATCTGCTGGCAGGTACAAAATATCGCGGTGATTTTGAAAAACGGTTGAAAGCTTTATTGCAAGAGCTCAAAGATAAGCGCAATGCCATTTTGTTTATTGATGAAATTCATACGCTCATTGGTGCAGGCGCGGCTTCCGGCGGGGTAATGGATGCATCCAACCTGTTGAAACCCATGCTGACCAGCGGTGAACTTAAGTGTATTGGGGCAACAACTTATCAGGAATACCGAGGTATTTTTGAAAAAGACAGGGCATTTGCACGACGTTTTCAAAAAATTGACGTAGACGAACCTTCCGTTGATGATACCTTCCGCATTCTGAAAGGCCTGAAAGCTAAACTGGAAGCGCATCATAGTGTTAAATTTTCGTTACGAGCATTAAAGGCGGCTGCCGAGCTATCGGCGCGGTTTATTACGGATCGGTTTTTACCGGATAAAGCAATTGATATTGTTGATGAGGCAGGCGCCTATCAGTCCATGCAGCCAACTGAAAAGCGGAAAAAAATGGTGAGTGCCGCCGACATTGAACAAGTTGTTGCAAAAATTGCACGAATACCGCCAAAAACAGTTTCTATGTCTGATAAAGAAGTCCTACGCAATCTGGTGCGTGATCTAAAAATGATGGTTTATGGCCAGGATCATGCGATTGAATCACTCGGAGCTGCGATTAAACTTGCCAGGGCAGGGCTAAGAGACCCCGAAAAACCAGTCGGAAGTTTTCTGTTTGCAGGACCCACTGGCGTCGGAAAAACAGAAGTCTGTAAGCAATTGGCTACAATCTTGGGTGTAGCCCTGTTGCGTTTTGATATGTCAGAATACATGGAAAAACATACTGTTTCACGCTTGATAGGTGCTCCACCTGGTTATGTCGGATTTGAACAAGAGGGTTTATTAACCGAGGCGGTTTCAAAACATCCACATACCGTATTGCTGCTGGATGAAATTGAAAAAGCGCATCCCGATGTTTATAATCTTTTGCTGCAGATTATGGATTACGGCACGTTGACGGATAATAATGGCAGAAAAGCCGACTTTAGGCACGTCATATTAATTATGACAACCAATGCGGGTGCAACCTTACTGGAGCGACCCTCGATTGGGTTTGTTGCTGATGATCACGCTGAAGACAATTTGGGGGATATCAAGCATCTGTTTTCGCCGGAGTTTCGGAATCGATTGGATGCCATTATTCAGTTTAAAGCCTTGGATCACATGACGATTCGTCACGTTGTTGATAAATTTGTGATGGAGCTTGAAGAGCAGCTGTCTCATAAAAAAGTTCACATTGAAGTTGATGATGCCGCACGCGAATGGTTAGTTGTGCACGGTTATGATGCCAAAATGGGTGCCAGACCGATGGCTCGTTTGATTCAGGAGCAAATTAAAACACCGTTGGCAGATGAGTTATTATTTGGTCAGCTTGCTGAAGGTGGGCGGGTTCACTTGACAGTCAAAGATGATAAGCTGCAGTTTAAAATGCATGAAATGTTGGCTTGAAGTGCGTTGGGTATATAGTCTCCGCGATTGAGATCGCGAGTTTCTAAAATATTGTTGAGCACTCTATGTCATTCCGTACGAAAGTCGCGCTTGAAGGTGAAAAGAGTCGTGAGCTTCATACGACTTGAGATACGGAACCCAAGTGGGAGATGCATGAAAAAATC
>JABEVJ010000261.1 GCA_013043985.1 Legionellales bacterium
CTTTCTCAATCATATCCTTTCTCTCCTCGTTTAATCAGGAAGAGAGTTTCTCAAATAATATTTTTTTTTGTTAGGTGGGGTTTATCGAGCGGTTACAATAAATCAGCGATGCATCATCAGACAAATTCATTTTTGGTTGATTTGTCATCAAACCTGATTTGTAGAAGATGTAGAAGGTTTGTAGAAAGAATGTAGAGGGGAAGTAACCTGGGATAGTTTATTCAACAGATTGATTTAATTGTATTTTTTAAAACGAATCTACGTTTGTAGAAGATGTAGAAGCTTTTTTTTGTTGAACTGAATGAAACATTGGAAAAGTGCTGAAAACCTTGGAATTTCATCTGTCTATTGAGCCAATGCACGCGGGCTAATAGTGTTGACACTATGTCGAAGAGTAAAGTATTAAGCAAAGGGGAAAATATCATGGCAAGTAAAATACTGATGAGTGCCTGTTTGTTGGGGGATAAAGTACGCTATGATGGAAACGATTGCTTGCAAACCCATGCTAAATTACAAGCCTGGATCAAAGCAGGCAAGGTTGTTTCTATTTGTCCCGAAATGGCAGGTGGTTTGCCCGTACCGAGGCCGCCAGCAGAAATTGAACAGGACAAAACCGCGACCATGGTATTAGCCGGTGAGGCAAAAATACGCACGATCGGGGGAGAAGATGTCACGAAAGAATATATCACGGGAGCTCAAAAAGCCTTGGCGCTCGTTAAACAGCATCATATTCAGGTGGCTATTTTGAAATCACGCAGCCCTTCCTGTGGGGTCAGACAAATCTATGATGGTACGTTTTCGCATGGCTTGATAGCGGGTATGGGTCTGACCGCACAGCTTTTATCGGAGTATGGCGTGCAAGTTTTCGATGAAACAGAAATTGATCTCGCCCTGGAAACAGCAGAAAAGACATGAAAAACTCGACTCTCCTTATCCAGCCCTTATCGTTAGCTGAAGCGCAAAAAAAACGGGAAAACCAGCATACTTATACGGGTTGCATTATTTTAACACATGATCACCGTATCCTGCTGCAATTACGCGATGCTGGATTTAAAAAATTTGCTTCTTGTATTTCTGCTTTCGGAGGTTGCATCGAGGAAGATGAAACCCCTGAGCAGACTATTTGTCGTGAGTTAAACGAGGAATTAGGGGCGAAAGTCGCTGCTTCAGAGCTTGTGTTTATCAGTGCCTATACCGAAGCGGTGACCCATTTTACCGATGTCATTTACGGTTATTTTTGGCATGACAAGCACAATACGATTACGGGTTGCTTTGAAGGAAGTCCGTTATATTGCTCGTCTGCTCAGGAGGCATTAAAACAACCTGATTTGATGGATGATGTGCGGTGGCTGCTTGAACAGTGCCAAGAGCAAAAATTGATTCGGGAGAGATTGGCACATTCAGTGACACCCTCTTCATTGCAACCTATTGAGAGGGTTATAACCGATATTCATTCCATTGAAAAATTTTCCACTCACCGCCTGATTGCTCGTCGAATTGAATCAATGGATTTAGAGCTGTTGGCGGAAATGGACTCTCATCCCATGGTTATGGCCACCTTGGGTGGCGTTAAAACCAGAGAAGAAACCGAGGCTCGCTTGGCGTGGAACTTGAAACAGTGGGAAGATAATAGCCATGGTCTGTGGCTATTTTTTTTAAAAGAAACGGGCAAGTTTATTGGGCGAGCGAGCCTACGACGCATGATTGTTGACGATAAAGACGAGCTTGAATTAGGTTATGCCCTGATGCCTGATTTTTGGGGTAAGGGTTTTGCGACTGAAATGGCTCAAGCCTGCATCGAGATTGCCTTTGATTATCTTGATTATGAAAATATTGCCTGCTTTACCGCGCTAACTAACGCTCCCTCACGCCGTGTGATGGAAAAATTGGGATTTCAGTATGAAAAAAACTGCATGCATGCCAATACTCCCCATGTTCTTTATCGGTTGTGTAATCCAAAAAAAAACCTATCAAAAACCGAGTAAAAGATGAATAACTCGATCTCAGCATACAAACAGCATCTTAATCTTCAAAAAGCGACTTTTTCGCGTATCGACCATGACGATGCGATGGTTGCCATTGTTTATCACATTACCCAACCAACGGGTGAGCAGTTTATTCTAAAAATATGTCCTCGCACTCAGGATTACTTACGTGAAGCGTATTTTTTGAAACACTTTGCGGGTCAATTACCCGTTCCACGTATTATACAGCTTGTGGAACCAGAAGCAGACGTTGATGGTGCCATTCTCATGGAGTGCTTACAGGGAAAATTGCTGACGGAAAACGATGTTACCGATACCTTGGCTTATGAAATAGGGGTGCTTCTTGCCCGCATTCACCTCAATAGGACATCGGGTTACGGGGATTTAACGAAACCAGAGGATTTAAATCCTGCTCCGCGTTTTCATTTTACCTCAAAATTTGAAGAGGGTTTTGCAGAATGCAGTCATCATTTACCTAGTACACTGCTTGAGCAATGTCATCGTTATTATGATACCAATATTGATTTTTTAACCAACGTTGATGGCTCCTGCATAATACACCGCGATTTTCGACCTGGAAACATAATAGTTCACAAGGGTAAAATCGAAGGAATCATTGATTGGGCTTCAGGACGTGCGAGCTTTGCTGAGGAAGATTTTTGCCCTTTGGAGCACGGAGAATGGCCAATCCATCCGAGCAGTAAAAAATCTTTTTTAGCCGGATATGCCAGCGTTCGACCGCTCCCTGATTACCGTACCATTATGCCATTTTTGCGTATGAGCAGAGCATTTGCTACCATTGGTTTTACCGTCAAATGCGAGACATGGCAAACCAAAAACTCGCGTGCTTATGAGTTTAACCGCCGATTTCTTGAAGCGTTTTTTTAGGAGGCTGATATGTCAGACAATAATAATGAAACCATGGCTGATAAAACAGGAGCGGATAGTATTCAAATTGTGAAAGCATTAAGCCCCCGTGAATGGGAAGCAATCCGCCATTTTCGTCAATATTATTTTTTTGATAAAGCATCCATAATCGATCCTTACACCTGGACTTTCAATCATGAAAAACATGATCATCTTGTTCTGTATAAAGGATCATTGATGGTAGGGTATGCTCATCTTCAATACTGGCCTGAATCAAGAGTGGCTTTAAGAATTATTGTGGTTGATGAGCCACATCGAAATCAGGGGTTAGGCTCTGAATTTTTGCATCAAATTGAACTCTCGTTAAAAGAGCATGGGATTGAAAAAATACACGTCCAGTCATCACCGGAAGCCTATCAATTTTACTGCCAAAATAATTATATCGACATGCCATTCAATGATCCGGATGGTTATGAGTCATGCTCTTCGGACATTGATATGGGTAAAATTTTATAAGGGCGTTTACTCTCCCATCGCTCACGGTTCTTTATCACTCATTAGCCTGGAATAAAGCCGTTCTTCTGTTTTTGCCACAACTCGGTAAAATGCCCTTTTTTATCGAGCAGAGCTTGCATCGAGCCATCTTCGATGATTTTTCCCTGCGAAAACACAAGAATCCTGTCCATATTCGCGAGCGTGGAAAGCCGATGGGCAATTACAATGGCAGTGGCGTCTTGCATGATGTGTTTTAAACTGTGTTGAATATTTTCCTCAGTCACTGAGTCCAAAGCAGCAGTGGCCTCGTCCAAAATCAGAATCGGTGCTTTTTTCAGAATAGCGCGGGCAATAGCAATACGCTGACGCTGTCCGCCCGAGAGTTTGATTCCTCGCTCGCCCACCAAGGTATGATAATGTTGGGGGAGCGCACTGATGAATTCGTGACATTCGGCACGTTTTGAAGCCTCAATAACTTCTTCATCTGTTGCTGTCAGTTTACCGTAGCGAATATTTTCCATGAGTGAGCGGTGAAACAACATGGATTCCTGCGGGATCATAGCGATGGATTGTCGAAGCGAACCCTGAGTAACCTCAGCAATATTTTGACCATCAATATAAATTGATCCTGCTTGTAAATCATAAAAACGAAGCAGTAATTGAATAAAGGTAGTTTTTCCCGCACCGGAAAAGCCCACCAGCCCGATTTTTTCACCCGCTTTAATGCGCAGACTCAATCTTTGAAATAAGGGGCGTTCGGCATCGTAACCAAAAGTAATCCGGTCAAGCACAATCTCTGGCGTCTTAATAACCAAGGGAGGGGCATTTGGCGCGTCGAGAATATCGTGCCCTTCCAATAATTCCGAAAGCGCATTTTGTATTTTGCCGATTTCTCTCACACACTGACCAAATTGAAAGGCGCACCACCACACATACATGAGGGCACTGAAGGTTAACATCCCAACCAAAGTAAAATCACCCACCGTGATGTTTTTATGCTGCCAAGAGATTAATAAACCGCCAAACATCGCAATTAAGGCGATAATCGTGCTGATGTCCTGAATCAAACGCACTTTTTCGAGTGAAAAAGCCGCATCCCACGCGCGCCTTTGCTCTATCATCTGATATTGATTCAAATAGTTTAATTCGTGATTCATACTCGAAAAAATACGAATGGTTAAAATATTGTTGATGGCATCGGTAATCTTACCGCTTAACCGTGAGGTACTGTCAGCATGTTTCTCAGCAAAATGATTGACTTTTTTCAAACTGAACAAGGTAATTGAAAAGTGTACAATGACCCACACGGCTAAAATACTGCTAAATAAAGGACTGGCCAAACTCAATAAAATAAAGACGTTCACTAAAAAAACGCCAGTAGAAATAAAATTGTAGATAAACATTTCAGAAATCATCTGGGCACCGCTGGCTAAATCGGCCACCTTACTTGCGAGGCTGCCTGAAAAGCGATCGCTGAAAAATTGATGGGAATGATGCCCCAGATATTGAAAGACATTTTCCCGAATGGTTGCGCGGAGCTTGGCAAAGCCCTTTCCAGCCAGCGCACCTTGAAAGCGAAGAGCAGTTGCCGTGAAAATCCAGCAACCTAACCATAGCAAAAGCGGCACGGAAAACGTGCGCCACAAATGCGGAATCGGTGGTTTTAATGTGCTCATGCGATCAATGAACAGTTTGATAAAAAAAGGGTAAATCGTTTCATTGATCGCCCAAATCACGGCAACACTGGCCATCAGCACAAAAAACCAAGGCTGTTTTTTAGTGAAAAATGCCAGAAATGAAAGCGGTTTGCTGGGTAAGGACGGTGTTGGCATGAGCGTTATTCGTATGAAGGTTAAAGACTTATTTTAGCATAATAAAAAAACAGCAACAATTCGGGTTACGTATTTCGTCAAAAAATAAAACAGACTATTGACAATACTCGAAAGAAGCTCCACGCTTGTCCCTGTCAGCAAAAACGTACAGGGGGAAAGTTGCCAAATCATATTGAACATTATTATCAGATGGAAGATTTTTTCTTTAGTTTGATGAGCAAGCAACGACTTAACTTTGATGAGGGTTGCGCCTATGTGACGGGTGTGCAGGCAGAAAACTTGAATCCGCTGATGTTAAGGAACGGGGTGACACCTCGTCTTGGAGCAAGCTATCACCACACGAACATTTGTGCCACTTTAGCCTCTATATTGACAAAATTCCGGTAGCATCGCTGACCTTATCTATTGCAAATGGTTTAGCTCGCATTGATGATGTGGGAACATTGCCCGCCTATCAACGGCGAGGGTACGCGACGGACTTAATCCGCCATGCATTAACGCTTGCCTATCGGTTAGGCATAACACATTGTTTTCTGGAGGCAAGCTTAAGTGGTCAAGTCGTCTATGAAAAAATAGGGTTTAACACGTTGTTTACCAGTGAAATTTATGTCAAAACCTGAAATAAAACGCTACGGGTAGCGATATGATTGTTTTAAGGAGGATCAAAACCATGTTTGCTGTTATTTACAGAGGATTCATTTTACCAGAGCATGAGCAGGCCTATCGCCAAGCATGGAGGGAAATTGCTGATTATTTTGTTCAACATGCAGGGGCACTTGGCTCCACATTACATAAAACGCCAGCCGGAGAATACATTGCGTATTCACGCTGGCCAGATAAAGCAACCCGTGATCGTTATTGGGATGAGCAAGGCAATTTGCAGACAGTAGCAGGATTAAATGAGACCATTGCCACGTTAAAAATGGCGATTGATCGCAATAAACCCTATGATGAAATTGCGATGGAAGTCGTGGATGAAACCGAGAAGAAAATACCCTAATATTTTAGGATATTTTAAATGAAACAAAGAAGATGAATAAAGGGGGAAAAATTAATGAGCGAATATCAATATTATGAATTTTGTCGGATTGGCAGCCCGCTTTCTGCTGAAGCTCGGAAAACAATGCAGTCACTTTCCAGTAGAGCAAAAGTCAGCACCCATGGTGCCTCTTATACCTATAATTATGGTGATTTTCGCGGCAAGCCTGCAGAGTTGGTTTTAAACTATTTTGATGTATTTTTTTATATCAGTAATTTTGGCACTCTTCGGCTGATATTTAAATACCCTGAAAATCAAATTACTGAAGAAGAGATAGAAAAATACAGGATTAAACACGTCATCCACTATCAAAAGCATGAGCAGTATGGATTGCTGACTATTGATATTAATAATGAAGAGGGTTTTGGATGGACAGAGGGGGAAGGATTGCTGGCCGATTTATTGCCACTTTATGATGAAATAAAAGATAACCATTACCATTTTTTACAAGTCGTTTCGGCTGTTCATGATCATTTTATGGGAGAAAATTCAAACACACTAAGCAATTTACTGACCAAAAACACTTTATCATCAGCAGAAAAAACTTTTGTGGCATGTGTTGGTCTTTAATGAAAATCGATGACAACTAATACTTACAGTCATGAAATGCAGCAACAACTCAAAGAAAGCCTCGAATTATTGAAAATGATTTTAGGATCGGATCTTTTGGGTGTTTATCTTTATGGTTCATCTCTTGTAGGCGGACTGCAAAAATACAGCGACATTGACTTATTCGTTGTTGTCAAACGCGCGACAACCCCAGAGGAAAAAACCAGATTAATTGCTCATCTTCTTCCAATCTCGGGTATTTACATGAAAAGTTCAAAGCGGTCTATTGAAATGACCTTTGTTGAGAAGTCAGCGATTAATCCTTGGCATTATCCTCCACACTGTGATTTTCAATATGGTGAGTGGTTACGCCAATCTTTTGAGAAAGGCATGCTTGACCTAGGGATGACTCATGAGATGCCAGATCTAGCGATCATTGTTACTCAAATTTTATTAAAGTGTCAAATTCTACAGGGATTAGAGCCTGAGCAATTATTGGCGGATGTCCCCTATCATGATTTTACAAAAGCCATGCATCATGATTTAAATAGACTGGTCACCGATCTTGAGCATGATACTCGAAATGTCCTGCTGACTTACGCACGAATTTGGAGTACCTTAGAAACCAATGCGATAAGATCTAAACCTGTCGCAGCAGACTGGGTAATGTCTCATTTGCCTAAAGTGTATCAACCCGTGATGAAGCGAGCTAAATCAATCTGTATCGGTGTAGAAAATGAATATTGGGGTGATATCCAAGAGCTTGTAAAACCGTGTGCGGATTTTATGGCCAATAAAATCAATGAACAGTTTGCATTGATAAACGTTGATGATCTTAATCAGGTTATAAAACTTGCCGAGCGGTAATTTTCGGTAGAGGGGTATTTTAATGAAAATTAAGAAAACGATTCATGATGTCATCAATGGCTTGCTGCCAACCATGGAACCTAACGGTACTCTGCTTGTCGCTCTCAATGAGGAAATCATTTATAAACAATGTTTTGGTTTTGCCGATATGGCAAATAAAACACTTGTCACTTTCGATACTCAATTCCTGGCAGGTTCAGTGACCAAACAGTTTACGGCAGCAGCCATTCTAAAAGCATTGCTTGATATCAGCTTACAAAACGGAATAGATAAAAATGATCTTGCCAATTTAAAAAACAACATCCAAGCCAAGTTAGCTCATGCTGTAGCTCATTATTTGCCACAGGAACATCCTCTCTGGGATGGTTTGATGCCATCATGGGCGAAGCGGGTGACTTTACACCAGCTATTAATACATTCATCCGGCATATCCAATTATACAGGGTTGCCCGATTTTGAAAACAAAGCGTTTCCCAAACCTTCTGATTTGGTTGATTTTTTTAAAACACATGATTTGGAGTTTAATTCAGGAGAAAAATTTTCGTACAGTAATTCAGGCTATTTTTTATTGGGAATAATTGCACAACAAATAACGCATCAGCCGCTGGAAAGTTATTTGCAAACTCAATTTTTTGCACCATTCAACATGCACGCCAGTTTTTTGGCCACGCAACATACCGCTAAAGAATTGAAACAGACCGACTCTCGCGCCGCAAACTTAGCCTGTGGCTATCAATTCGACATGACGAAACCACAGGCAAACTTAATTGAGGTGAAAAACTCTATATCGATGCAAATCCCGGGAGCTGCGGGCAGTCTTGTGTCGACTGCTTCGGACTTACTTAAATGGAATAATGCGTTATATACTGGAAAAATTATTCCACTATTTTTGCTTGATTTGATGCTGAAACCGCATATACAGACAGAACAAAAGAATGCCTATTATGGATATGGTATAGAGGTTTTGAAATCCGGTTCTTTTGGAGAGTATTATACGCACAGAGGAGGCATACCGGGTTTTCATTCAAAATTGACTTTCATTCCATCTTTACAGTTATCCATGATTGTTCTGGAAAATCTCCATGAAGACAAGAGCCGTTTGATGCCAGAGATAGAAAGGATGAGAGCGGCATTGCCAACGACATTGACTGAAAGTGAAAAATGGCAGGAAGTTGACAAAATGATAGCGGGTAAATATCCCAGTATCATTGAAAACAGGCAGCGGTATGAGCTTATGCTGGTGGAGGAAGCCATTATAGAGGCATTGTCAGTATTCGAAAACCGTATTTAACCAATAAAGATTGAGTTCCACATTAAGAGAAAATTGGATGAAAACTAAACACATAACGCCATATGACGATATTAATCGTATTTGCCTTATGTTATCAGAAAAGCTGAAAAATATTTTGGGAAACACACTTATCGGTATTTATCTCACAGGCTCACTCAGCTACGGTGATTTTAATACGGGTAGTAGCGATATTGATTTTCTAATTGTTTTGCATACCCTCCCATCAGAAGAACAGCGTAAAAAAATTCAAGATATGCATAAAAAAATTGCAGAGCAGCATCCAATATGGGCAAAACGCATTGAGGCTTCTTATATCACGAAAGATATGTTGCAAAGCAACGAGTCACCCAAAACACCACGACCCTATGTCAATGAGGGAAAATTTTGGGATGCAGCTCCCTATGGGAGTGAATGGCTATTGAACCTTTACGTCTTACAGGATTGTGGCATCGCTTTAGTTGGACAAGAGCCAAAAATGTTGATTGGCCGTCCAATTGATATCCATGAGGTAAGATTAGCTTCAAAAAATGATTTTTATCAAGAATGGAAGCCGTTGTTGACAGAGCCATCTGCTTTAAACGACAGTCATTCACAGGCCTATGTTATTCTTACCCTTTGTCGAATTCTGCACAGAGCGAAAAATGATAATGTGGTTTCGAAAAAAGAGGCTGCCGCTTGGGTAAATGAGGCTTATAATCAGCAATGGAGTTCATTGATTAAAAAAGCTGAAAACTGGTATTATGAACAAGAATTGAATGAAATTGATGAAATCTTCAGGTTTATTCGATTTATTGCCACAGAATTAGAGGCAGGATGAATTGACCTTGCCAGAAAAATGGAGCTGTCTATGTTAAACCCCTTTTACCCCAGCAAAAAATTGAATGAATTCATCATTGCTTACGTCAATACAAAAAATGAGGTAGAAAAAAACAAATTATGGGATGAAATCAATACTCCACTAATTGAGGACATTCCCGATGACCGTACGCATCAATACGTCACATTTCTTTATCGCTTTGAAGATATAAATTCTGCAAAAACCCCGGTGACTTATCTGTATAGTAGCATTCTCGAACTACCGTTTTCAAAAGATAGCCAATTTATCCCCATCCCTGAAACCGATATAGGCTATTTAACCCTGAAATTGCCGAATACACTGCGAGCAGCTTACAATATTGTGACGGTGGATATTGATTTACCGGGTGACGAGGCTCTTGACGCTATCAGCCCCATTGGGCAATCACCAATATTACCGAAATTTACAGGTGAAGTGAATAAAGCCAATGCAAAACTTATGTTTTTGTACGAAGCCAAAAAATTGGGACTTGACCCTAAAAATAAATTAAAAGCCTATGATATCAATGGTGCTGATGAGTATATTGAAATGGAGTCTGTTTTTGAACTATCGATGGCACCAAAAGATAATTTTTCTCCTTCCACCATCGAGCAAGTCAAAGCAGAACGTGATTTATTGCGAAAAAATGGCCGTTTTATAGAATGCGATCTTGATTTTTCAGATACCTGCCTGAAAAACCTGGATGATTATAAAAATGAAAACTCAGATTCGCTTACAAAATCCACCCGAAAATATTGGATTTACCTACCGCCTGAGTATGAAAAAGCGACTGAAGCAGAATACCCTTTTATCCTTTTTCTGGATGGAAGCTCCTATTTAAATGCCATTCCGGCTCCTTCTATTCTGGAGCGAATGATGACAGAGAAAATGATTCCACCCACTATTGCCGTTTTTTTTGAATATTCAATGACTGATCGTTTTAGCGAATATTATTGCCATGATCAATTTACTGAATTTTTGGCCAATGAATTTGTACCCTTGTTACGCCATAAAAAGCACCTAAAAATAGCCAACAGCCCCGCATTATCAACGATTGTCGGTTTGAGTGCCAGTGGATTGGCTGCCTTTTATGCAGGGCTTCGTTACCCCACTCTATTTGGAAATGTGATCGCACAATCCGCTTCTTTTTGGGCAAAAAAACAAACTGAACTTGAGGACATAATTTTTGAAAATAGCCTCAAAATTAACGCCTCTTTCTTTAACCTTGAGGCAGGCTCCTATGAAAACACGCCTACGGAGTATCAATTTCCTGACGATGCAAAAGAAAACCTTTCTTTACTGCAAGCAGTTAAAAATGTACATAATTCTCTCAATAAACAAGGTATTCCGGTTGTCTTCCATGAATTTGTGGGTGGGCATAATTACCTCTGCTGGAAGACGTCCTTATCCACACGATTAAAAGAGGTGTACCATCATAGGAAATGACGAAATAAACCCATTAAACTTTCAGATTAAATCCGGTTAATCCCTCATATCCCCCTTCGGCAATACGGATGATTTCCTCTTTAGCAGGGTGTGTTACCGCATCATGGAAGAAAGTATCCAGTGTGGCTTCATTTTCAAAATCAATGAAAAAAACATGGGTAAATCGCCTGTTTGCGCTTTCTTCGTGAAACTCGCATTCGCCGCCCAAAAAACTGATAATTCCGGGTAATTTGTTTTTAAGCGCAATAAAATGAGCGATTGCCATTTCTATGGCCTGCTTGGTGACACTGGGCTTTACTTTGAATAGGATGGTGTGTCTTATCATGGTTGTTACCTCACGTTAATTAATACAAACCGCACGGAGCGGGTCTGGGAGTAAGAATACGAAAACGCTGCGAAGGGTCAGGCAATGTATTTTCTCTTTCCTTTACCAATATTTTTGAACAACTCTCAATCGGCGCAGGTTGAAAAAAACAGTGACGATTTACTTCGTCCTCTCTGTAGTAACACATCTTTTTCATATCGCTCATATACGGTTACCGCCTTTCGTTTCTCTTCCCCTTATTGTATATTAATTGTATAATGAATGAAATTCATGCCATGAATAATCATTATTGAGAAAATTCATATGTTAAATATCAACTTTAATCTTTTAAAGGCACTGGATGCGTTGCTTTCAGAGCAGAATGTATCAAAAGCAGGGGATAAAGTAGGTGTCACACAATCTGCTATGAGCGTTTCCTTGAATCAACTCAGAAAAATGTATCGCGATGATTTACTGGTCAGGGGCGTGCAGGGTCGTATGAGCCTGACTGTTTTTGCCGAAGCATTAAGGCAACCTGTTCAAGAGGCCATGCGTCAAATGGAAACCGTGTTTATTGCCCATACGCCTTTTGAGCCAATTCATAGTACCCGAACGTTTCATATTGGCATGTCGGATTATATTGCCTTTGTATTGTTACCCAACCTAATGAGAATAGTGGGCACTGTTGCGCCCAATATTAAGATTATGCAACATGCCGTCAACCACCTTGACAGCTTAAGGCCGTTTGAGGAAACCCAACTGGATGTGGTGTTGGGCGATTTTCGCTCTGTACCCAGCAGCTTGAAAACAACGCGTTTATTTACCGATGACAGTGTGATTGTAGCCGATAAAAAACATCCTGCCTTTGCCAAAAAGACATTCAGTGTCGAAAAAATGCTGACTTACCCGCAAGTGTTTGTTGCGCTGGAAAGCCAACCAGAGGACAATTTTATTGTTGAAATGCTCAAAAAAAACGGGCATAGCGTCAAAATGAGTCTGATGACTCCTCATACTTTGATAGCATTGCAAACATTGCCTAACACCTTACTCATGACCAATACGGTCAAAAAACTGGCTGAACCTTTTCTTGAACCATTAGGGTTAGTGATGCGTGAAACACCCTATAAACTGCGAAATTACCATGCTAATATGTATTGGCATGCCAGAATGCAGAATGACCCGGCGCATAGCTGGTTACGGGAACTCATCAAAAATGCCACAGGTCGGCTGGAATGAATAGCAGCTTACCTCTACGCGGATAATCAAAATGACAAATGAAATTCAAATCGATGTTGCTCTCGTGCAGCAACTGATCGTTGCGCAATTCCCACAGTGGGCTGATCTTCTCATCAAACCCGTTGAATTTGGTGGCTGTGACAATAGAACTTTCCGTCTGGGGCGTGAAATGTCGATAAGATTACCCAGTGCTGAAGAATATGTAAGGCAGGTGAAAAAAGAACAAGAATGGCTACCCAAGATCGCACCGCACTTACCACTTCCTATTCCGCAGCCTCTTGCCATGGGGATGCCTTCAGAAGACTATCCCTGGCATTGGTCAATATATAAATGGCTGGAGGGAGAGAGTGCAAATAGTCTTGAGCTTGATGATGCATATTTGGAGATAATCGCGGTGCAGCTTTCGCAATTCTTGCGTGCGTTTCATCAATTTGATGCTGCTGGTGCTCCCGCTCCGGGGCTTCATAACTGGTGGCGAGCGGCTCATACATCTGTTTATGATGCCGAGACAAGGTCGCTTATCGAAACACTCAAAGATTTTATTGATGTTGATAACGCAATATCCCTTTGGCAAAGAGCCATAAACTCTCAATGGGATAGCGAACCTGTGTGGGTTCATGGAGATGTTGCCAGCGGTAATCTCTTGGTGAAAGATAATAGACTTGCTGCTGTTATTGACTTTGGTTGTATGGGAATTGGTGATCCAGCCTGTGACCTAACAATAGCCTGGACATTTTTTAGGGGTGAAAGTAGAAATATCTTTAAGGCAAATTTACATTTTGATGAGGAGACTTGGGCAAGGGCACGCGGCTGGGCGATGTGGAAGGCACTCTATGAGATTTCTGAACTTGAAGAGAAGAGTGGCACAGAACTAGCGAAGCAAATGCAGATTATTGATGCGGTTATCGAGGAGGATCGGGCTACTCGACGAGGTCATAGTAAGGACGATGATCATCCGCTTGGCCTGCCAATCGAATATCAACAAATGCCTGAATATTTCGATGCAAGTAATGTTAATGAAGAGACTGAAGCTAAAAATGCGGTAATACATAGACTGTTAAAAGAGCAAAAAGTTAGAACGGTTTTGGATATGACCTGTGGCACGGGCTCACAAGTGTTTTACCTTGTTGAGCGGGGATATGAAGTCATTGGTAATGATTTCAGTCCTGCTTTAATTGATATAGCACGAGATAAAGCAAAAAAAATGAATCGTAATATTACTTTCATTAAGGGTGATATGCGTCATGTCAAAATAGGCAAATTCGATGCAGTTATCAGTATTTTTAACGCCATTGGACACCTAACCAAAGCAGATTTTGAAGTTGCGGTAAAAAATATATGCGTTAATTTGAAAGATAACGGCGTATATATTTGGTTCTTCCGGAATTGCCGTGGTGCTTCAAATTCCCCTTCAGCTTTACTTTCGTTATCTATTTGAATTTGAATAACATTCGTTGAATCGGCATGGTCGTTTTCTGGACAAACCACGGCAATTCCGGAAGAGCCATATATTTTTGATATTTATAACCTACAGGCCATTACTGATGAAACTATTGATGATTTTGTGACGAACGTTGAAAGCGTTGTTAATGGTGTCACTATCCATAGTATGCAACATTCTGAGATTGACAGAGAGAAAGGTCTTCTCATCTCTCATGATCAATATACGATTTTCAAAGATAGATGTGAGCCGGAAATGCACACCAATAGTTTCAGTCTGCAAATTTATACTGCTGAAGAATTACAGGCAATACTGAGCGAAAACGAGTTTGAAATAGTCGGCCAATATGACATGGATGGAAATTGTTTTATTGCGGATAAGAGCCTTAATATTCTAACCGTAGCCAGGAAAAAAAAGCATGTTAAATGCTAATAGAGGTCAAAAACTGAGAAAGAATAGAAATGAGCAACTTTAAGCCTTACCTTGTCAAATGGCATCTCAAACCGGATGGCGAACCAATGACAATGCCCAGCAGTGAGCTGCTGCCCGTGCGTTATCAAGGCAAGCCTGCTATGTTGAAAATGGCTAACACAGAAGAGGAGCAAAGAGGCTTTGCGCTTTTATTGTTCAGGCAAGGGCTTGGTGCAGTGCCGATATTTGAGCATGAGGATAAGGTAATTTTAATGGAGCGGGCGATAGGAAACCGCTCGCTTGTCAGCATGGCAACAGAAGGGCAGGACAGCGAAGCCACGCGCATTATCTGTGAAGTGACGAATAAAATACATCAATTACAAATCAAGCCTTTTCCCTCTGAACTAGTACCTCTCAATATCTGGTTCAGGGCGTTGGAGCCGGTGGCAAAGCAGCGGGGCGGCTTATTTCAGAAAGCCCTGTTATTATCAAAGGAACTGTTAAATACGCCGCAGGAAGTCGCTGCCTTACACGGTGATATTCATCACGGCAATATTCTGGATTTTGGCGAGCATGGCTGGCGGATTATCGATCCAAAAGGACTCGTGGGTGAACGCACATTTGATTTTGCGAATATTTTGTGCAATCCTACTCTTGAAATCGCTACCAAACTGCATCGATTGGAAGAGCAGGCATTGCTCATCGCGCAGCTGGCAGAGGTTGATTATATCCGTTTATTGAAATGGGTGTTGGCGTATTCAGCACTGTCAGCCTCATGGCATCTTGAAGACGGCACGAATCCTGAGCTGGCACTCAGGGTCGCCACAATAGCTCATCAGCTGTTACGTCATTAATGAACAGAGAAAGGTGATAAAAAATATGTCCATCTTATCCTGGTTAACAGCCAAGTATTACGACAAAATCATGCAGGATGCCGAAACGAAAGGGCTGAAAGAGTGGCGAACGCAATTATTACGTCACGCCACGGGAACGGTACTGGAAATTGGAGCGGGCACGGGAAGTAATCTTGAGTGTTATCCGCAGACGATAAAAAAACTGGTGCTGCTCGAACCTAGCCCGCACATGCGACAGCAATTAACGTTAAAATTATCAGCGAATAACGCATACCCTATTGAATTGTTGGACGGAAAAGCCGAATCTATTCCATTTCCAGATGCTACTTTCGATGCGATTGTTTGTACACTGGTTCTGTGCTCTGTCAAAAACATGGGCAAAGCACTCTCAGAACTGCATCGAGTGCTTGCTCCCGAAGGAAAATTGATTTTTATTGAGCATGTTGCTGCAGCCAAGCATACAACTCGATTCAAATGGCAAAAAATGGTTGAACCCGTCTGGAAAAGGATGGCATCAGGGTGTCATGTCACCCGTCAAACGGAAGCCGCGTTGGTTCAGGCAGGTTTCATGATTGAAGACATTGCTCGGCAAAGTATGCGCGGTGTTCCTTCTCTGGTTCGTCCTACCATCCGAGGGATTGCCATAAAATGTTAACCTTTAATATATTGCCAATCGTATGCTTTTAGTCGCGGTCATTTTGATGGATCTCTTGGCGGGCATTGAGTTTGATTTATTCGTGCCGAGTTTTCCTGCCCTGCAAAGCCAGTTCGGTCTGTCGCCTTTTTGGGTAGAAGCGTTATTGTCAGTCAATTTCATCGGTTATTGTCTGAGTCTGTTTTTTGTGGGCGGGTTGGCCGATAGGTATGGACGTAAACCGATTATTTTGCTGGGGCTAGGCATGTTTACCCTCGGCAGTTTGCTTTGCCCCTGGGCGACGTCCTATTCCTTTCTTTTTATGGGGCGATTTCTTCAAGGGGTAGGTATTGCGGCTCCCGCGATCTTAAGTTTTTTAATCATTGCCGACGCCTATCCGCTTAAAAAACAGCAGTATTTGATGGCGATGCTCAATGGTTTAATGAATGTTTCTGTTGGTTTTGCCCCTGTGGTTGGCAGCTATGTCGCCCTGTATTTTCACTGGCAGGGCAACTTTATGGCACTGCTGTTGTTAGGGGTACTGGTTTTGGTGATGACGGCCTGTTTTATTCCACACTATCCCTTGCCAGAAAAAAAAGAAACGCTCTCATGGCGTGGATATGTTCCACTCTTTCAATCAAAACCGTTGATGCTGTTGATGTCACATTTTGTGTTGATGTGCATTCCCTATTGGATTTTTGTGGGTATGTCGCCTTTACTGTACATGAAAAGCTTAAGGGTGAGTCTTGCTCATTTTGGGTATTATCAGGGCATACTGGCTTTGGTCTTTGGCCTGGGAAGTTTAGGTTTTGGCTTGATTATCCATCAGTTTGAACAGAAAAAAATACTCTATTTCGCCAGTCAAATCTTTATTGTCAGTTTGATCACCATTGGGTTCACGACGTTGTTCGACAGCCATAATCCACTCCTGATTACACTCGCCCTGCTTCCTTTTATTATCGGTCAGATTATTCCGTCTAATATTTTGTATCCTTTGTCCCTGAACATCCTGCCTGAGGCCAAAGGAAAAGTATCGGCGGTGATTCAAGGCTCTCGGCTTCTGTTGACAGCTCTTTCGCTTCAGCTGGCAGGTTATTTTTATAGTGGCTCCTTTCAATCGATTGGGGTGCTTATCCTCGGTTTTATTTTGATGGCACTGATGACGCTCTTTCTCGTCATCAAAAATCGTGAGTTGATGATGTTAATCAGCCGTTAAAGAATAAACCCGCTCGTGTAGAAGCCTGTAGAAGGAAAAACACGGGTTGTAGAAAAAGGCATTGGCTCGTTTATTTTTATTTATTGTTATTTTTCATGCAGTTACAATAGCGAGGCAAATTTTGTAGAAGTTGTAGAAATGTAGAAAGCCCCCTGTGCGGGTTTGGGTGTTATGTATGGGGGTTCACCAGTAAGGTGGTTTTATTATCCAGCCTGGACTCTTTGAGATAACCCCGCTCGAGTAACGTTTCAATGGCTTTCTTTCGTCTGGCTTTATCACGAATAGGGCAAAATTGATCAATATAGCGTGGCGTGGCCATTTCCAGTGCTTTTTCTTTCATCCACTGGATTAATCGGTTAGCATCACTGTGTTCCTGTTCGGGTTTGACGATGTTCAACATCCGTCTGGCTTCCACCAAATGCCAGTGCATGATATCGATGGCACGTTCAATGTTGTCAGTCTCGATATGGCCTGTTTTGCCTTCAAATAGATGAAAGAGTCCGGCGAGCCTGGCCACATTTTCCCCGGCTTTACTGACGAAATCAGGAATGCTGCCCCATTGATGCGGGTTTTTAAGCCCCCGTTCGAGTTCGTTGAAAAACATAATCCAACGGTGTTTGCCCTGTGGCGAAAATTGCAGGGTGGGTAAGTTATGACAACCGGACGCATCAAAAAACGTCGTTTCATCAAGGCAATCGGTCAGCCGTCGTTGAAAATCACTCAAGGCTTGCAGGGTCTGGGGTGGCTCTTGGTAGTAGCGTCCGCCCATGGCGGAGCTCGGGTAGGCCAAGAGGCAGCGAGCCATGAAACCACTCTGACGGCTGATGCCGTCATTTTTTGTGAGCATTTGTTGCAGAATGGCAGGTTGTAGCATCAGGCTCACGGTAAGACGGCGGTTGGCAATATGAAATGTACCGCTGGTTTTGCGGTGGGCAGAGAAGGGCTTGCCATCCCATAGACGGTTTAACATGGCAACAAAGCGTGTGGCACTCTGCTGCATGCCTGGACTGCTGATGACAATCCCGCCCTCATCGCTCCAGAGTGAAGCACTTGGCCAACCTTTGGCAAGCTGTGAGACCATCGCCTCTTGGGTCGTATCTTCAAAAAAGAGATGCGGCAGCACAGGAATTTCCGGCTCATCCAGCATCAGCTCGGTAAATTGGTCTTTCATCTCATCGATGTCATTTTTGCCTTCACAAGTCGCTCGGCGAATTTGGCCGAGTAAGCCTTCTTTTTCGGCAAACCATGCTTGATGCAGGGTTTTAGCCAGTTGTAATGAAGGTTGTAACTGCTCGCGTGCGCCTCTTTCCCAGGCGCGAATGGATTGACTTAAGGCATGATCGGCGGCACTTTTACGCTCGCCAGAGGCCGCGACCACCACAAAATACATGGATACCGGACTCACTAACAGGGTATCTCTGGCCACATTCGCCAGCGTTTGACAGGCAAGTGAAACCGCCGATAGAGCACTGCAGGCAATTAAAGGCAGGGGTTGCTGTCCGTATTGTTGATAAAGCTGAACGGCATGACCAATCAGGGGCGGCAAACTTTCCACCGGATAGGGTAGCGAGAGAGAGCTTTCTTCCATAAACGGAATGGGCTTAGGCCAATTAAGTTCAGTGATAATATCGTTTAATGATTCGGATGATAAAAGTGTTTTTTCCATGATTTTCTTTCTAACTATGTGGCATCTAAGACCGCTTTATATCGGTGAATATCAAAAAACAATAAGGAGATAGCTTCTTCCTGATTGTTTTGTGTCGTCAATAATTCAAACCCTAAATGGGTATAAAAATTGACTGATTCTTGTTTGGCATCGACCACTATATAACGGCAACCAATGTGCGGTGTAATCTTATTCATGACTAAACTAACGCAAAATTCTACCAAACCTTTTCCGTAACCCTTACGCTGTAATTTTTGATCAACGGCAAGACGGGCAATTTTGACGGCTGGCAAAACATCGTACTTGACGGATGAGGGGCTTTCTTCTGGTTTTTGATGTCCATTTAAATGAATTTCGCTACTCATCAAGGTCACGTAACCCCACACTTTTTGGCTGACTTCTACGGGTTCAATCAAGACGTAGGTTTTCGCAATATCATTGGTGTGAAAATCAAGCGCGTCTTTTTTAAGGAATGTTTTTAAAGGCGTATAACTGGGATTACCAAGAGAAAGCTTCACATTGTCGTTTTCTTGAATGGCTCGCAACTTAAGTGTTAAAGGAAGGGTAATCACATTAAGCACCACGGCGAATTTTATCTTTTTGAGGGCGCAGGATAACCGCTCCGGTCTTATCAAACTCATTCAAGAGTTTTTTGCCCTCTTGTAAGGTTGTTATTGCGCGTGGGTTAGGCGTTTTGTCTTGAATTTTACTCAAAAACGCATCTGCATCTTTGCCTGAGAGATGCCACCCTGAAAATGTTGATGTTTTGACAGCCATAGTCTATAAATCCGCTCTTGTTATACCTTTCTTCATTATACCACAGAAAAGATGGGTATAAAAACGCACGCAGCATCGAAAATGGCGTTATTTTATATTTGTTGGTGTATTTTTTCTTTTATCATAAGTTGTAAGGTGGCAGGTATGCCGAGTGTGTCCGTTGTTTCAATGACTTTATGTAGAGTAAAACCGCATTTTCTGAACAAACGAAGCGAGCGTGTATTGCGACTGTCCGGATCGACCAAGCAGTAATCATAACTTGGCCAGATAATTTGCTGCAAAAAAGTTTCCACTATCTGCTGTCCGAACCCCTTCCCGATATAATCAACCTCACCCATCAATAAATCCAGTCCGGCTGCGCGTTCAATGATCTCATCGGGAAAATCCTGGTTTGGCCAAGGGTAATCAATTATTGGGCAGTATTGGCAATAAGCGATAGGGGTACTCTCGGAAAAAACCACGAAGCCACGCACAGAAACCGTTTGCATCACGTAGGGCGAAAGTTTCTTTTCAACCTCAGTCAATGTCCAGTTGCGGAGCGAATACAATGTCTGCACATGGGGTTCATTAAACCAGCGATGCAAGGTGGGGAAGTCTGTCTCACACAAGGGGGAAAAATGGATATCAAGTGCCATTGTTTTGCTCTGTCACGATGCGCCACAGGGAAAACCCGCACCGGATGGTACGGGTTCATTCATGATTAATGCGTAAAGTGAATGAAGTTGGATGACAGGGCAATCACACCTAAAATTACAGCCAGTGCGGTATAACCCCGTTTGAGGATATTGTCTTGCACGTCTTTAATTTCAAGCCGCAAATCCTTAATATCGATATGGATTTTATGGAACTCTTTATGAATTTCTTCACGAAGCTGAACCGTTCTGTCATCAAATCGTTTCAAAGCTGCCTCTATCATCTGGTCTACCTCACTTTGCGTGTATAAATTCTCAGCTAATGCTTTTGCCAACGCTGTTGCATGCACCTCAGAATGAGGTACGCCTCCTTTGTCTAGCATTTTAGCATAGCTCAGGCTATCAAACACTATCGGTTTACTCATTTTTCGATCCTTTTGTCAGAGCCAATCAGAGTAAAACCGCCCTTCGGGGAGAATTTTATCCCCGATTGGGTGGTGATGTGAGCGAAAGTAAGGAGGTGACCCCTCACTTTCATGCTTTATTCAGCCACTTGGCTGAATTTTCCGGTGGAGCAGGGGCGTTTTACCGCCTACCCGCGCCCTAGAACGGGATATCGTCCGTCATTTCTTCCTGAGCCTCTGCTTCCTCTGCCGTTGGTTCTTCACCGTGGGCAGTGGGCGTTAATTTCAAAAAGGACTGGCCAACGATTTCAGTGTTGTAGCAATCACGCCCTTCTTTATCCTGCCACTTGCGGGTGCGAAGTGAGCCAGTCAGATAGAGACGTTCGCCTTTTTTTAAGATTCTGCCGATATTTTCGGCGGTAACCCCATAAAAAACGACACGATGCCATTCCACTTTTTCTTTAAACTCACCACTGGCCTTGTCTTTCCAGACCTTGCCTGTTGCGACCGATAAAGCGGTGACGGCATCACCGCCGTTGGGTAAATAGCGTACTTCAGGCTCTTGGCCGAGGTTGCCGATTAAGGTGACTTGATTAATGCCTTTCATCATAAATTCTCCAGTAAAGTTAAAAATAATTCAGTTTATTTAGAAACTGAATTAACCGTGCCCGCCCATGAGAGTGGTCTCGTTTTTCCCCAATGCATTCAGCTTTGCCAGTAACAATTTATTTAACCTGATGCTGCATTCTTGAATGACGGTTTTTTCCGATTCATCAAAATGCGCTTCAAGAGTCAATAAATTGCCAATCTCAACAAAAAGCGCGTGCATTGACTGCTCAATGCGAGATATTTCCATCGGTTTCTCCTGTTTACCTCGCTGAAGAATCTTCATCCTGACGGATAAAAAATGCTCCGCAAGGATGATGATTTAAAACAGGGATTGAGATGTTTTTCATTGAAAAAACCCTCTCTGCCTGTTCACTTGATAAAACAACGCTCTTTATTGAAAAAGAGCGTTGTGTCTGAAACAACGTTTTTCTAAAGTCGATGGGTTATCAGCCATTCAAACGTCAAGATAACTGTCTACAAGACCAACCCCTTTCGGGGTGGGTTTCGCAGGAGTTTCACCTGCTCATCAGTTGTATTGAGTTGTTTCTTTTTTTGCTTTCTCCTCGGGTTGAATCGGTAACGGCTCATGTTGGCTGGACGGTTTTGTTGCTTGCGCCTCAATCGCGGTCAGTGCCTTGCAAAGCGATTGCCACTGCAAACAGTGCTCATGTAATGTGAGCAAAAGTCCTCGGCATTCACTTTCTTCTTTCTCAAGTAGCGTCATCTTCTGGGCAAGAGCCTGCTTTTTCTCCTCAATGCTACCCAGTTGTTTCTCCAGCTTGGTTTGCCAATCCTGCAAGCTCACACTATGCGTCGTGGTAGGAGAAACAACGTAGCCAGATTCCCATGATTTCTCTGCTGTTTCGCTGTCCTCAATTGATTCCTCCTTGGTGAGAGCGGATTGAAGAGCAGTCGTTGGGTTTGATATATCTGCACCCAGCAACCTTTCTGACTTTTCTGTCCGCTTACACGTCAATTCATCTCTTCCATAAACCGTAATAAACTCGATTTTCCCCATTACCTGCTCGGGATGCTGAAAAAAATACGTGTTCATTTGTGCTCGTTTGACTCCTTCCCGAACCGTTCGGGCATTGACCCAACGGGTATTACCCGCCCGTTTTTGCAGAATGACGACATCAACAGTGACTTTCGCATCATCAAACAGGTCATCCGGTAATCGGTACGCTTCAACGAGTGAGCCACCTTCTTTAGCAATGATATGGCGCACGTGTTTTTCGGGCGCATCCAGAAAATAACGCGGTAATACCATCGCCAAGAATCCATCCGGCTTTAACAATCTCATGCATTTACCGACAAAATAGTGGTGGATGCTGACATGCGTTAAATCCGGATGTTGCTCATCTTTCACGTTGATTTGTCCATAGGGCGGATTCCCGATAATCAAATCAAAGCCCTCCTCATCATTAATAAAGTTCTCAAATCCCTGGTGCCTGACATCCACATCCGGATACAGGGCGCGAAGTAAACGACAGCTTGTGCCATCCATTTCAACAGCAACACACTGTGCTCCTTTCCAGCTCGGTGGCATTTTCTTCACAAAAACACCATGCCCTGCGCTGGGTTCTAAAATCCGTTGTGGCGAAATGGTCCATTTTCCGAGTTTTTCATAAACAAACCCCACTAAATTTTCTGGCGTGTAATACGCTGACCTAAACGTTTCTTTGAGCGCGGTAATCTCTGAATCACTCAAGAGACGTTTTAACTGCCTGTATGTATCACGGTGATAGACCGCGTCACGTAACCCACCCCAGCCTGAATAATTTTCCAAAACAAGCCTGTCTGGGGTCGGCTTTTTTAGCTCTGAGAGGGCGTCCAGATTGAGCCGGACGCGCTCGGTATTAAACGTTTCGTTGATTTCCATGGGATTCTCCTGGTTGGATAAAAAGACAGGGGAATCCACCCAGCAGGGAAGGATTCCCCTGCTGGATTGAAAAAATGAGCCTATCAATTTAAGACAGGCTCATTAACTTAATGTGAGGCACGCATGAGACGCCTTGGCCATTCGTGCTCATCGTCATCGCCTGAATACGATGAGGGATTGGCTGAATCGTCTAAACGATGCGGCCAATGCACTCCTGCTTCAGGGATAATTGATTCCGGTAACCGTCTTTCATTCTGAGTCTGGCTCTCTGAGCCAATCTCTTCTTCGGTGTGCGCTACCTTCCATTCATCCAATGAAGACGAGCTCTCGTGGTAATTGGCTTCCCGCTTGAACTGTTGTTTCTCCTCCTCACTGAGCCAACCATCATTGATGGACAGAAAACGGGTCAGCGCAGCCTGTCGGTTTTTTTCATCGGTTCTCGTGTAGGCATCCAGATGGTAACCATAAGCCTGATTGATGCGTTTAATCATGCCAGATAACCATGTCGCTCTTAATTCACTCAGCGATTCGATGTCTCGGAAAGAAAATCGCTTTAATTCATCGATTTCCTCGGTAAGCACATCGTACCTGTGGGCGAGATGGGTTTTTTCAGACGCCAGTGCCAACATTGTGATGTCCTGCTTTTTCAACGCCATGACTTTTCGTTGATATTGCTTCTGTTGTAATTCGAGCTTTTTCTGCAGAATTATCAGGTTTTCCCTCAAATCAGCTCGCTCCTCACACAGATAATTTCGAATGCTTGCCAAATCCTGTCTGGCGGGTCGATTCTCAAATGCGAGACGCATTCGGGAAGGCCACTCAAACGGTGTCAGTACCTTTGTTTTGGTTTTGGCGTAAAAATTAACAAAAAACGGTTTAATGCTTGGCATGATGATTCACTCCAGTAGGATAAAAATAGCCTGTGAAATGAACCTCTCCCTGTGGAGATGGATAACATTCCACAGAAAGGTTAATGAGCGTTTATTTTTGGATGAAATCCAAGCATAAACATGATTGATAAAACACCTGACTAACGTCCGGTTATTAGCGGTTGAGGTGTCAAAATAACAAACGGTCAAGACCTGATAGCAGGTTTCATCGGGATTGCACCGATTCGTCAGTTGTTTCGTTTGGTTCATAAAAAAGCAACAGCAGCAGAAATGGCTGTTATGAAGATAGAGCATTAACTTGTGTTAACGTGGTTGGTAGGACATCAAGTCTGTGCGACCGTTGCTGGCGGTTAATGACGTAAGAGCAAGTACAGTTTGCTGGGTTTTTAGGTGAATTGCAAGCTTTTTTCGATGCCTTTTTGTAAAAATAAATTGCGCATTTAAAATTCGCTCTGTTTAAGACAAATTTTTTAAGACAAATTTTCGTTTGTCCTGTATCATTTCAACCTAACAATTCAACCAAGGTACAAGACGATGTCTGTCATACTCGAAACTGAACGGCTGATTTTACGCACATGGGAAGAGGCTGATGTTGAGCCGATGGCCGCCATCGACCAAGACCCCAAGGTATGTGAGTTTCTACCTAGCCTCGGCACACTGGAAGCGACCAGAGCACACATCGCTCACATAAAAAATCATTACACCGAACATGGTTTCTCAAAATATGCCGTTGAGCTGAAATCTACTCACGAGATGATAGGCTTTGTTGGCTTATCGATTCCGTCTTTCGACGCTCATTTTACCCCCTGTGTTGAAATAGGCTGGCGTCTTGCCTCATCTCACTGGGAGCAGGGTTATGCCACGGAAGCCTCCAAAGCCGTGCTGAATTACGCCTTTATGACGCTTGGTCTGGATGAGGTAGTGGCTTTTACGGTGCCTGCCAACCTTGCCTCGCGACGCGTCATGGACAAAATCGGCCTGCGTTATTGTCCTGATGATAATTTTGAGCATCCAAAACTGGCAAAAAACCATCCTTTATGCCAACATTTTTTGTATCGCCTCAGGCAGGCCGATTATTTGGCGTTAATGGGTTATCACCCTCAGCCAAAAGCCTTAAACCAATTACTCCGCTCTCGCAAGGCAACCTTGAACGATTTGCCTGAGATTATCGCATTGCTGAACGATGATGTGTTGGGGCAAACGCGGGAGCAATCTGGAACTGCCTTTGAGCCGCGCTATATCGAGGCGTTTCATCGCATCGAAAAAGATGAAAATGCGTATTTGATGGTGATATTGCTGGGTGAGGAAATAATCGGCACCTGCCACCTTAACTTACTGCCATCGCTCACCTTTCTGGGGTCAACACGCCTTCAGATTGAAGCGGTCAGAGTGGCTACATCGTATCAACGAAAAGGGATAGGGGAATGGATGATAAAACAGGCCATTGCCTACGGCAACACCCATGGCGCATCAGTTTTTCAATTAACCACGAACAAACAGCGGGTCGAAGCAAAACAATTTTACGAGCGTCTCGGGTTTGAGGCAACACATGAAGGCATGAAGTTGTATACTCAAACAACATGAATTGATGAATTTTTGACTTTCAAGTATTTTAAACCGGAGATTAACCATGTCACTCACCCCTTCCCGTATGATGCCGCTCGGCACACGCGCCCCTGATTTTACACTGCTGGACACCGTCTCGGGAAAATCCCTGTCCTTGATGGATCTGAAATCCGACAAAGCTACGGTGATTCTCTTTATCTGTAACCATTGCCCCTTTGTGCGTCATATCGAGCAACAACTGATGATGGTTGCCCGTGCTTACCAGCAAAAAGGCATCGCATTTATTGCCATTAGTGCCAATGATGCAACGACCTATCCCGAGGATGCGCCTCATCGCATGACAGAGATTGCCAAGGAATGGGGGATGCCTTTTCCTTATCTTTACGATGAAATGCAGGAAATCGCCCAAGCGTATGATGCCGCCTGTACGCCCGATTTATTCGTTTTTGATAAAGATTTGCGCTGTGTCTATCGCGGTCAGTTTGACAGCTCACGGCCGGGAAGCAGTGCGCCTGTCACAGGCAATGACCTTGTTGAGGCGTTGGAGGGGATATTGGCAGGAAATACGGTCAATCCTGAGCAAAGACCCAGCATAGGTTGCAATATCAAATGGAAGTAAGGCCCAAGTTTACGGAGCTTTTTTCAATATCATAAACTACAATTATAAAAAGGATTCTTCATGGGAAATGTAATGGCTGAAAGCAAAGAGAGTAAATATTTAATTATTAAAGATGAGGAGCTTTTTACTGATCGATATTATAAGTTATCTTATAGATTGGTTATTTGCTATTCATTGATGAGATATTTTCAAACAGCAAAAAGCGTTGAATATGATAATGACAGAGATAATTGTCGAAATTTTTTGAGCAAAGTTTTAGGGGCAATTGAAGAAAATAAACCTTATTGCGAGCCAAGTTTTTTGGAAATTTATCCATTTGAGAAAAGTATATCTCAATCTGGATTTGTTGTGATTGATCGATCTAAGGCCTGTTATCCATTAGTTCTGTATCCTGAAGATGACAAACCTGAGCATGGTGACAGAATTAGTACCTTTAAAACAGCTGTAGCAGATATTATTGATAATTTAGATAAAATTACTCCAATTTTATACTCTGATACAATCTGGAATCAAGATAAAGTTAGCAGACTAGTAAGGTCTTTCGACTATCCAGAAAAGGCCAATCAAAAATAATATTTCGCTAACCACAATAAATTTTGACGATCGCGACACGCGAATGCCCAAGCTCTTCCGATACCATCCGGCGAACAACAAAATCAATCTGTTTTTGTTGCTCATTCATGGCGTTGGCTGGCATGCCCCCGTTTCGAGGGCACTCCCACCCTTCGGTATTGGATAAATTGGCCGTTAAAGTCCGGTAACGCTCTTGAGCGTAGGCATGGCGAAGACCGTGTAAATTGCGGTAACCCGAAAGCCGGACTTGTCCAATATAGATGATTTCCTGCTCGCGGTAGGATTTTTCCGGTGGGATCAAAGAGGCACCCTTGGGTAAGATTTGTTTTAGTTCATCTAAAAAAGCCCGCTGCGCTTCGGTGGTAATGGGGATGGCGCGGGGAATGCCGCCTTTTGTCCATGAGCCTTTCAACACAAGTTTACTGCCTTTGTCGGCCTCGGTGACAATAAATTTCAAGCTTTCCTCACGGCGTAACCCAAAAAGTTGTTGCAGTCTGACAGAATGCCGAATCAGGGAGTCAGAGAATCGCGCAAAGTCGATATCTCTAATGGCTTTGTTGTTTTCCGACAGGTATTGTCTCGGAGCCAGTCCCATCTCGGTATTGGGTGGCACGACCAGCGGATTGCGGATAGCTCTTGCGATAAAGCGCAATTGACTCACCCTGTTTTTAATCGTGGCGGGGTTGAGATGCTCTTCTTGCCACCGCGCAACCAAGTATTTAACGTGCCGTTGTTTAATGTGATGAATACGGGAGAGCTGATAGCCCGCTTCATGCAGCTGGGTAATGAACAAACGCGCATTATCTGCGTAATCATGTCTTGATTTGAAAGACAGCCCTTCAACGTCCTTAAACAGCTTATGAATGCTGTAATGCGCATCCTTTAGAAAACGCCTTGACATGTCAATATTTCCTTGATTTTACGGTTGTCGGCGTAGCCCATCTCCTCACGAAGCTGTTTGAGTACGGCCAGTTGGGTTGTCTTCGCAGAAGACTGACTGAGAGAGACATACCGCTCATGTAAGTAAATGTGCCGAAAATATTCTTTTTGTTGTACGCCCTGTTGTTTGAATGCGTTGGTATGAAGCGAGGATAACAACATCAGATTGCCGCCATAGCTGGCACGAAATCCGGTGATAGGTAAGGATTTCAAATCGTGGATAAGGGCTTGCTGCGCCTCATTCCAATAGGGAACGGTGCGGTTATGGCTGTTATAGGCCGCTTCCCGCGAAAGGCGGAGTTCGGTGTCTGCCAGCATAAACGGCTCAAAACGGATAGCTTCCTGTTTTTTAAGACCAAAGCAGACTTGTAACCGACAAACCAGCTGAACATCGGTGTCTCGGATGGATTGAATATTCATGCCTTGTTTAGCCACCGCGATAACCGCTTTTTCATACTGAATACCCAGGGTCGGGTTATCGGGGAAAGGGATAGAATCAACATAGGCCACTATGACGCTGCGTAGGATACTGATTTTGCGACAAACGGTATTGGATGTGTTGCCTCTTGATTGCCATAACTGAACCAGTTTTTTAAGAACAGGCGTCCGAATTTCTTTTAAACGCGGCACAAGCGAATTTAGCGCCATTAAATCATCCGGCAGGGAAAAGAGTACTTTTTCCCGCTCACGCCGAAAGCAGGGCGAGCCGCCCGCCATGGATGATAAAGCTTGCTGAATATCGGTTTTTAACAGGCTTAAACGATTAGACATGTTTTTCAATCAACATCATGGAAATAACCGGACTGACACCCTGCGAACTGGTTTAGTGTTAGTTGAGCGTTCCTCGGTTTCACTACGTCCGAGGGTACATGCCTTACGGCATTCGAGGCTCATTAGAGAAGGGGCGTTTCTTAGTCGGTTAATCGGTTCATGATGTCATGCTCCTGGTCGGTTAATTAATGATAATAACGGGTTAAAAAATAACCGTTCATTGATGGCTTAATCAGCATTCGTTAGTCTCGATACAGCTCAATCATGTCTTGGGTCACTTTCTCGATACTTTCAGGGGTAATTAAAACGTTAATCATCTTTCGAATGGACGGAATCATGTCGGTTTTTTCACGAATACGTTGCTGCGCGTGTCGTAATAGCTGAAATGACGGTTCGCTTAATAAAAAGGTCGTTTCCTGAGGGGTTTCGGGTAACGCATTGTCGGGTTTTACTATTGCCGTGTGGCGGGTTTCTTTTTTCATTGAATCAATACTCCAAGTCGTTGTTTACTCTATTCATTTAACAGCGTGCAACTGTCGTTTATGTCGTTTATCGCAAATCATTTATCAATGGTCGTTTACTCTCCTCGTTTGCTTTCTATTTTCATATCTCCTGCCTGATGTGCTTGGGTGATTTTTTTAAAAAATCCACTCAAGCTCGAACTATCCTGCGGATATCGTTTTTCCTCATTCATTTGTCGTGTATTCACTCTTTCATTTCATCGGAAACACTCAATGAGCGTTTTTGAAGTTGTCTCGTCAAAAAAGAGGTATGCAAAACGACACCGTGCGATGCAGGATGAAGCAAGCCAATCATTTTTTTGACAAAGCAAATAACAGGAGCGATAAAATCACTCTGTGAAGGATGGCAATAAAGCCGTCAGACGGATGTTGGCACCTATCTGTTTTTGAAGAACGCTAAACCTTGAAGGGAGTAACGCAAGTTGATTAACAACACCAAATCTAAGGTCGACTGTCGCTGGCAGTTAATGGCGTAAGGAGCAGTTTACATAAGACCAGCAGCAGCAAGCTGATAGTTTCACGGGAGTTGCACCCGATCATCAGTTATGTTCACAGCCATGATAGCAAAGATACATCTCAAAAAACAAGTGCAAAATATGTTTTTATTTTGCGCAAAAATGAATCAAAAAATCGTCAAAAAAAGCGTTATGTTTTAAAATACCAGATGGGTATTTAATTTTTTCGATTTTAACTGCTTGATCAGTAATGATTTTTTGATGACCAAAATTTGAGCTTTCCGAGTCGTCACTGCAAACGGCTTGCAGTGACGACTCGGATACAGTGGTCAGCGAGCTGCCCGCGATGTGCTGCCAAAGCGGTTAAAAAAATCTTTTTAAACCGCTTTGGCAGCAGAGCAAGGCAGGGCAAAAAATGAGGCAGAGCCTCCCTGCCCTGCCAAACGCGCCTCGGGTGGATAAGGCTGTGATTTACCCCTTGTTCAGGGTCACTCCATGCGCTGCACAACCAACCCTATCCCCCGAGGCGCACGAGTTGCTATCGCACCCCTAATAAGGATCGCCAACTTACCCACAAGCTCCACACTATAGCTTCACAATATCGCAAGCGGTTTCGCTTCGTGTGGATTTGTGGATAAGTTGGCGAACTATTGAGTCAAGGGGTTTGCACCCCTTTGAACCCCAACAGCCCAAAGAAAAATGAGCGTAAATTTTTTTGAAACGGCCGTTTCAAAAAAAATCAGGATAAAAACGGGAATCCATTCAGTAGCCGATTATTTAACCCGCTCATATTTGGTGAGTTGTTTTTCAATTTCTGTATTTTTAGCCTCAGCTGCGGTGGCTTTTAAGTCGGATTGATGTTTTTTCTCTTGCAGCTCATGTAATTGTTTCTGTAATTTTTCCGCGAGGGTTTCCGCTTTTTCAGCGGCTGCATCTGCACGCTCAATTTGAAACTGGGCTTTTGCCGATTCTGTACGGGCTATTTCCTGCATTCGAAGCGATTCAGTATATTTGGAGTCTATTTCATGAAGGCGTTTTTCATATTCGCTGTTTCGCTCCATGGCCGCCGAGAGTTGCTTCTCCAAGTCGAGGTTTTTTTGCTGGAGTGATTCTTTCTGGCTCTGCAAATCCTGTTTCAGCGATTCAATTTGCTGCTCATAATCGGCCAATTGAAGATTCGCCTCTTTCAGTTGGGTCTGCTCTTTTTCCAGTCTTGATTCTAACTCTCGGCGAGTCTCGGCAACCAGACGTCCAAACTCAGCTAGTACGGATTGTTTAAAACCCTCAGACATATCACCTGTCACCGATGAGGCAAAATCATTTTCCTGCTTCCAACGGGTTAAGTAGTCCGAAATGGTTGAAAACGAGCCACCAATTCGGGCGTGAATATTGCGAACGCTTAAAGACTCGCCGAGGTGGCGCATGTCTTGGCATGCTTTGCAGAAATCAGAATAAGAAACCGCTTCTTTTTTAGCCATAATGATGTCCTTTTGAGTAACAGATAACGATACGGTAACGTTATCATGTGTTACGATAACGCGCAAGTGTGGATGGAAATAAGGTTGACCGTTCGAACACTACGCTCTGATCTCAACAGACTTATCTCTCACCAGCTGGTTTCAAAATCAGGCAAGGCCAAAGCCGTAAAATGATCTTCTCTCATCAATCCGGAAGAATCTGGAAGTATTCGGAAATATCCGGAAACAACAAAAAAAACGGGGCATCGTCAGCGTTAAAATTAACCCATTACTCAAGTCATCGAAGCACACGCCACAAAGTGGTGAAATAGGAAACAGTTTATGGAAAAAATCAATGCCTGAATTTCGGCGGCAGCCTATCGAAAATCTCCGTATAATGTTTTGAGAACAGGGGTAATAGAATTTATCATTACGCGGTGGCACTCTCCATGATGACAACAGAAGCAAAGCAACGCTATTATCAAGCCCTGCTTGATAAAAAATCAGAATACGAAGGTATTTTTTACGTTGGCGTAAAAACAACGGGGGTATTTTGCCGCCCAACGTGCCCCGCACGAAAACCCAAATTTGAGAACTGTGAATTTTTTGAAACAGCTGAACAAGCCTTGCTGGCTTCTTTCAGACCATGCCAGCGTTGTCGCCCTTTATCACACCCCAACCATGTCTCAATCCTTATTCAAACGCTGGTACAAGCGGTCGAAGTCAACCCTGAAAAACGCTGGAAAGAAAATGATTTTAGCCAGCTGGGAGTCGATATATCGACTGCCCGCAGACAATTCAAAAAGCGTTTTGGTATGACCTTTGTTCAATATGCCAGGGCAAGACGAATGGGTTTGGCCATGAAAAGAATTCGGTCAGGCTCACCTATTATTGATACCCAGCTTGCCAGTGGTTATGAGTCGGATAGCGGATTTCGCGATGCATTTTCACGCATTATGGGCAGCGCACCCAGTAAAACGGAGGCAACACGCATTTTAAAGGCGGAATGGCTCGATACGCGATTAGGTCCTATGTTAGTCATTGCCGATGACGAGGGATTATACCTGCTGGAATTTGTTGATCGCCGTGGCCTTGAGCGCGAAGTTGAGCGATTGCGGCTCAAAACAAAATCGGCTATTTTACCCGGTCGAACAATACCTATTGACTCTATTGACCTCGAACTCCAGTGTTACTTCAAGGGAGAATTAGATAAATTTGATACTCCCCTGAATCTAATAGGATCAACTTTTCAGCAAAATGTCTGGCAAGCATTACAAAAAATTCCCTGCGGTGAAACCCGCTCTTATCTCGATATTGCCCGTGCAATTGGCCATCCTGCGGCTGTGCGTGCTGTTGCAAGAGCCAACGGAGCCAATCAATTGGCACTCATTATTCCCTGTCATCGCGTTATCAATCATAATGGGGAATTGGGCGGTTATGGCGGAGGGATCTCTCGAAAACAGTGGTTAATTCAACATGAAAAACAGATGGCAAATAAAGGAGACAGGTGCAATGAATGATAAGGTCAACCATGCGAAACACTTTCATACGCTCCATATCAAAGGCGATCCATTAATTCTGTATAATATCTGGGATGCTGGCAGTGCCAAAGCCATACAGGAGGTCGGTGCAAAAGCCATTGCAACCAGCAGTTTTGCTGTAGCTGCCACCAATGGCTATGAAGATGGTGAAAAATTACCCTTAGCATGCGTGTTGGAAAATATAGCTCATATTATCGATAATGTGACCTTACCCGTTACGCTGGATTTTGAAGGTGGGTACGCTCGAGCACCTCATGATCTATACGACAATATCCTTCGTGTTATCGAACGTGGGGCGGTAGGCATTAACTTTGAAGATCAGATCATCGATGGAAAGGGGCTGTATTCTATTACTGAGCAATGTGCTCGCATTCATGCGGTTCGCCAAAGTGCTTTAAGCCAGTCCTTTCCTTTGTTTATCAATGCGAGAACGGATATTTTTCTCAAGGCCGATCACGAAGAACATCATACTCAACATATTGATGAAGCTTTAGAACGTGCTGTTGCCTATGCTGAGGCAGGCGCAAACGGATTTTTTGCACCTGGCCTGAGAAATGAAAAATTGATTGCCTTGCTTTGTAAATATTCACCCCTCCCCGTCAATATTATGATGCAGATCTCCATGCCAACGCATAAGCAGCTTGCTGATTTGGGTGTGGCACGCATCAGTTATGGCATTTATCCCTATTGCCAAGTGATGTCACTCATAAAAAAATCCAGTATGGCTGTCTTTTTTCCATCCAATGGAGAAGTTTTTTAAGGAATAGTGCTGAAACCGCCGTAAAGAAAGCTCATCGATTCGCAGAAACGTTAAGGACTCACTCTGCCGTTTCCTCAAGATCCTCTTGAGCTATCTGCTTTAAATCAATGTGCTGCTCAAACTCTCCATCAATCACTTTAAACAGCAGGTTATAGGAAACGCGCCACCGTTTATGGGTCGTTGTCATGATGCTGGCCGTCTTGGGGTTGAGGCGTATAATGGCACCTGCCATGGAAACGCCGTCATGCTGAAAACCCACTGAATCCCCCACACTGAAGTGATTGCGGGTCAACCGCTCTTTTACGCCAGACTGAATGTCGGTGTCGACACCCTCCAGATTCAGCATGTAATACGGGATTTTCCAGTTGCGTCCCGTGAGAGTGTTTTTGACCACCACATACTTGGGATTACGTTGAAGTACGATAGCGGGCACTGTTTTATTCGCCTCGGAGTCAAAATAATGGACGGTGCTCCCTTCCCTGAGTGAGTAACGAATACCCTGAACGCGGACAGGATTTTCCATTTCATGGCGAATAGCCACATTGAGTCGATATAAATCAAACAGGCTAGCTTGTTTCATAGCGTTTAGGAGCTGGGTGTAATTCATCAGTGTATCTCGCGGTTAAAAAAATCGATTTCATATATAGCGTGTTATTTATACAAAACGTGGTGAGAATAGCACTCAGTAGGGGAATAGTCGAGAAGCTAACGAACCATTGAGTCAAAGCACTTACCCCTTTTAACCCCAACAGCCAATAAAACAAAAAGCCAACTTGATTTTTAAGCTAAAAATATTTGGTGAAATTGATATCTGATATAGGACTTACGCATTGACAAGAATATGATAAAATGGCAGTTCTTAAAAAGGACTTGGCCGTGCTGCACAAAACAAAACCATCCACAGCGAAATGCAA
>JABEVJ010000262.1 GCA_013043985.1 Legionellales bacterium
TGACAAGGTCGTCCCTACGCAACGAAATCGCCCCTAATCCACTCACGGCTATTTTTTTTGGGTCGCGTAGTATAGCGGCTTATTGCGGAAAAATAAAGTTGCTTGCTAATGTAACTCAGGGTAATGATTGTAAATTGCATATCAAATCTGTATGATTCCCTCTTAGGAGGCTAGACAAAATAAAATTTACGTTTAATTTTCCAAGCGTGGCCGGATAGTGTAGTTCCATTCGCCATGAAAATCGATCAATTCAATATTGATAGACGCAAACTCATCATCTGATATCTTCCTTCCTTTCAAGTACTCTTTTTTGTCTATTTTTACTTTTATTATCAAGCCCGTTGTGGTTGTTGTATTTCCGATTAACTCTACAATTGTTTGTAAGTTGACAAGCGGGGTCGCCCGCCAATTTTGCGATATCTGACAAAACATTCTATGTTCTATCTTGTTCCATTTACTGGTTCCCGGTGGGAAATGACACACAGTAATTGCTTTGCCTATTTCATTGGCTAATTGCTGTAATTCGTACTTCCAAAGCCTCACTCTATAACCATTAGAACCCCCACAGTCTGCGGTGATCATGATGTCGGTTGCATTCTTGTAAAGCTTTTTTCCCATCTCATACCACCACCGACGGATGCTTTCTACAGCAAACTCCGCCGTATCACTACTGATGCCAACACTCACCCATCCCGTATTTTCTGTCACATCATAAACACCATAAGGCGCTGCTTTACCCAGCTTTTTATCAATGAAGTCATATACATTGACGTCAATATGTTCACCTTTTTGGCTCCATTCCCTGCCATTATTTTTAAATTCACCGATATTTTCTTTCTTTTTAGTATCAACTGATAATACGGGACATTGGTTCCCCTGAAACTCTTTCGTCTTTTCGTTAATAAACTGAAATTGTTGATCTCGATCTGGATTGTCTTTAGCGCCTTCATTCGTTTTTCTGTTTGATTTCATACTGTATTTTTGTGCTACCAATAGGCGATGTACTGTACGTTGAGTAACACTATGACCTTGTGCTTGCAGTTCTTTGGCGAGCTTAATTGTGCTTTTTGAGCTCCAGCGCAAAGGATTTAATGGATTCCCTCGCGTCGCCGGTTCGATAAGAGAATCCAAATCACTTAGCAAAAAATGATCTTTATTGGTTAACTTTTTTCTGCCGCCCCCTTTACGTCGAATCCGATCGCTCTGTAATAATAGCGGATCGTCGAGTTCTTTTATTCCTTTATTGATAGTCGGCCGTGAGACTCCCGTTGCCTTGTGGACTAGTTCTTTACCACCAAAACCGAGCGCACGCGCCTCACTTGCGCACCATAATCTGAGGGCGCGTTCATTTAATACACCATGTAAACTGATGTACTTCTCTGCTATAGTTTGTAACTGCGAATTGACCGTTTTCATACTGACAATAATAATAAATAGGCTGTATTTTGACAACTGTTTTATTGATTAAACGTAAATTTTATTTTGTCTAGCCTCCTAAGATTCCGTCAAGTTGGGTTAAATCGGTTAAAGAGAGAGTTGTTTTGCTCCATGTAGCAAGTTGGTATCGTTGTAGAAAGAGGGCAAATGTCAATTTCTCTCCAGCGGGTTCCAAAATGCTTGCTGTACGGGGTGAAGAAATGTGGCAAGAGTATGTGGTTGGGATTGCACTGCAACTCCAACCACTTCATCGGAGTATGTCTTTGCCATTGACGGCCTAGAAAATTAGGGAGATTGAATACTGCGTTGATCAGCAGGTGAAGAATCTCTGGATGTTTCTGGCGTTGATCTTTTGCCCCAATCAAAATAGGAGCCAACGCAACTTGATACGTAGTTATATGCCTTCTTTCCAGTCAGCCATAACAAGGGAGCAGGAGCATTAGCTACGGTTACTGCTCCAATATCAACTACAGCGTTAATGATGCTTGTCAAAACAGAATCATTGAGTTCAAACGTTTCATCAAGTAAAGCGTTGAGTTGACCAGTATAGGTGAGGACAAATAACGTCATAAATAATTGTAACAGATCAGGTGTGCTTAAATAGCGCTTCATTTTTTCAGCCATGCCCACTGCAATTGCTGCTGATACCGTTTTCATAAAAAAACGAGAAAAAAAACCGGCTAATGAATTATCTAATTCCATATCAGAATCATGAGCAATAGATAAGTCCACCAATCCTGAACTTAAACCAAAAGCAGCAAAAGCAAGCCAACTGGTACTAATTTCATAAACACATCGCATTGCCGCACGGAATTGACCATCCTGACGAGTAGTTATTTTTTTTAACATATCGACAACAAACATCGTATTAATGAGGCTTGCACCAACAGCATTAGCAAGCGAATACTTCCATAAATTTTCAAAAGCGTAAATTTCCTCTACGTGCTCGGGAGCGGATTTATCTGTTGTTATGGTAACCAAATTAAATCCAGCCAGGCCTATTGCTAAAAAACCAGTATGAATAAGCCCAGAGCGAAGGATTTTTACCATATCGGCGACGTCTTCACGATTTGCATTGTTGAGAATCGGTGTTATTTCATCATCAGAATTATCAGAATCATTATTATTAAACATCATAACCTCTCTTTATTATCTTTACTTTTGGAGAGGTAAATATTAACAAATTATTATTTTAATATCAAGCTTAATATTTTGTTTAAAAAGTAACAATCAGACTCCAGATGCGCAATTAACTAAGATGAATTCTTACCTTCAGTTTTCTTCCATAATAAGCTGTTTTTAACGTCGTGCTATTTTTCAGGTGCGTTGGGTATATAGTCTTTGATTTGTCATCGTTTTTTCATGCTGAATTAACCACTGTTTTCGATTAATACCCCCGCCATAACCACCTAATTCACCGTTATTATTAATGACTCGATGACAAGGGATAATCAGTGCCAAGGTGTTTGCTCCATTGGCTCTTGCCACTGCATGCACCCCTGACGGTTTGCCTATTGCGCGAGCAATATCCAAATAAGAGCAGGTTTCACCCAAGGGAATTTTTTGTAGTGCTTGCCAGACTTGCTGCTGAAATGATGAGCCAATCAAGTGCAAGGGGGTTTTAAATGATGGTAATTTACCTTGAAAATAATCCTCCAACTCGGACTCAATCAAATCAATTGGAGCGCAGCGCTCAGGAAAAATGGCTGATTGGGTTTTTTGGCGTAATCTTTCTATTTCGCGTTCCAAGCCTCGTCTGTCAACAAACTCCAAGAGATAAAGCTCTTTGTCATCTGCAATAGCAATCATGGGGCCAAGGCGAGTATCTAACCATGCTGCTTTTAACGGATTTTTTCCCTCTATTTTGCTAGGTGCTGCTCCCATAATGCGGGAAAAAGCATCTCTAAATCCACTATCGGATTCATAACCACTAGACAGTTGAGTGTCAATAACGGTTCGACCTGCCCGAATTTGTTTCATTGCCAGTCCCATCCGTCGTGCGCGAGCATATTGAACAAATGTCATGCCAAATCGTTTTTTGAACTGGCGGCGTGCAGTCGATACATCAACTCCCAACGCTTTAAAATCCGGATCTTTCCAGCGCTTTTCGGGATGAGCTTCAACAGCATCAACCAACTTTGTGACCAGGCTTGATACCTTGTTAGGATGAGAAAGTGGGCGGCAGCGCTGACATGGCCGAAAAGAGGCCAGTAAAGCTTGCTCAGCTGTTTCAAAAAATTCACAGTTCTCAAATTTAGGTTTTCGTGCTGGACATGTTGGACGACAAAACACGCCAGTTGTTTTAACACCAACATAAAAAACACCTTCATACTCCGATTTTTTATCAATTAGTGCCTGATAGTATTGTTGCTTTTCTGCTGTTGTCGTCATGGTTGTTCCCGCCTAAATAGAATGAATATCGTGTGTGGAGATAGCATAATGCTATTTCAGATTAATTGCCGCCGAAATTCAGGCATTAATTTTTTTGACTAACTCAGGTCACCATTTTGGAGGATTACCAATACGGCATCAAGATTGGTATACTTCTTGGAAGAATTATAATAGAGTTTTGAAGGTGGTATTAAGAGGAAGCCGATGAACCAAAATCATCTAGCGATTATTTGTATGCAACTGCAACTTGGTTCGCCTAAGGAAATGGCAACACGGGTCTATGGTAGTCGCGGAGGATCGTTTATGTGGCGCGTCAATACTGAGAAAGAGAGCTATGCTATTAAGCAGCTGGCCTCTGTTATTGATTTAAAAAGTGAAAAAATTATCGCTAAATACGAGCTGAGTGAAACTATCGCTTATCGATTTGCTCAGAAAGGAATCCCTGCCGTTTCAGCATTAGATTGTTCTGGGAAACATTTGCTCATTGTCGAAAACACCGGGTATTTAGTTTATTCCTGGGTAGACGGATATACCTTAGGCCGAAACGAAATTTCAGAGATTCACGCCACCAAGATTGCTGAAATTATAGCAAAACTACACAGCATCAATATGAACGACCCTGAAATACCACCTCCTCGCGTTGACCTACATAGCAGTGAGACTATTATTGAGGCGATTGACAGGGCTTTAGCATTAAAACTCCCCTTTGCACAAAAACTAAAAGAAAATCAAAACTTTATTCTGTCCATGAATAAGCATTATCTGGCAATCACGCCTTTGCTTTTAGAGGATACGGTTGTGACTCATGGTGATTTGGATCAACTCAATGTTCTTTGGGATAAAAACGAACAACCGATCTTGATTGATTGGGAATCTGTCAGAAAAATGAATTCAACTCGTGAAATTGTACGTACAAGTCTGGCTTGGAGCGGGAGTGGCACAGAAAATTTTTCATTTTCCCTCTATGCTCAAATGCTACGTACCTACACTCAATCAGGCGGAGTACTAAATGTAAAACATCTCAATGCTGCCTTGTATAGTTTGGTTGGAAGCATGGTCAACTGGATGTTGTATAATATTGAACTTGCGTGCACGAGCGATGTTTCTTCAACGAGAGACACAGCAATAGACGAGGTTAATGGAGCAGTAAGGGCGATGATGCAATTGGAAATACTTATTCCTGAATTACTAAAAATTGTGTAGGATGAAGCGTGAGAAAAAACCTTGAAAAAAGTGAATTAACGGAGAAGTAACTAGTATGCAAGATTTTACCATATCGTTTGTTGAACAGCTTCCAAAAGAAATCGAAGAAAAAATGGGAAGGGGTTTAACGGAATATGCAATTAGTCATGGGATTGACGTCAATTATACACCTTTTGCATTAGTACTTGTTGATGAAAAAAATGAAGTAATCGGCGTGTTAGATGCTTTTATGTCTTATTCATCAATACACATTCGTGATCTGTGGGTGGACAAGTCTCACCGTGGTAAGGGATATGGCAGACAATTGATTAATGAGCTTGAAAAACGGTTTAAAGGACAAGGGTTGCATAATATTAATACAATATCATGTGCATTTCAGGCACCAGATTTTTATCAAAAATGCGGATTTCAAACGGAATTTGTGAGAGAAAATATTCAAAATCCCAAACTCACAATGACATTTTTTATAAAATATTTTGAATAGTGGCGTAAAATAACGGCGTCGTAAATCTCGCGATCTCAAAGAGAGTGTTCATTGAACTGTGTCAAAGCCAAAATTACAACTCGATATTGAGTCTACCCTCAAAATAAATATCGAGCTGAGAAATGGTTAAAGCCCA
>JABEVJ010000263.1 GCA_013043985.1 Legionellales bacterium
AAACTGCACAATATGAATAACTATTGCTGGTTTTAATCGTTTCTTCTGACGCAAAATACCTGCGTTATAAATTCCGAAAACTCATGTGTGTTGAGTATAGACAATTTTTTTTCGAACACTTATAATCAAGAAACATTTGATCAGCCGAAACAAAAATATGGATTGAACATCCGTTTTTGTCTATTGCGTTTAAAAAAACTAAAAATCAAAGCTATAAAAATAAAACAACAATACAAGTAGGATCATCATGTCCTATAGCAAGAGAGTACACTATTATGGGATATCGCGTTAGAGATGAGCAACATGGCATTTATGTATATGTATATGAAGAAACTGGTGACGGACTCTGCTTTGTCAGAACAAATGACGAAAGATACTGCTCTACTCGAATCAATGACGTTAGAGTAACCATGCTGCCAGCACTTAACAGAGCATTGTTCTCGAGTACTAAAAAGCTGATTATATCATCCATACAACAACGTCTTCATTTATTAGACCTTTCTCACTGTTTTAAGCCTGCAGTATCGCTCAATTATGAGACATTGACTCAACATATGAATATCTAAAATCATAAACCGAATATAGGAGCTTTTTTACAATGATCACGACAACAACTAACACTCGGCTTGAAAAAGATAGCATGGGAACGATCGAAGTATCTTCAAACCATTATTGGGGAGCGCAAACCGAACGCTCTCTCCATCATTTTGCAATAGGTCATGACACTATGCCAAAGGCCGTGATCAAAGCCTTTGCTGTATTAAAGAAAGCCGCAGCCATGACAAATCGTGATTTGGGAAAACTGGACAATACAAAAGCAGACTTAATCATCCGCGCGGCCAGTGAAATTATTGAGGGGAAACTAACCTCTGAATTCCCTTTACGAATTTGGCAAACTGGCAGCGGTACTCAAACCAATATGAATGTGAACGAAGTCATTTCCAATCGCGCCATAGAAATGGCTGGCGGTACATTGGGCAGTAAAACACCTGTTCACCCTAATGATGATGTCAATATGTCACAATCCTCAAATGACACCTTTCCAACGGCCATGTATATTGCTGCAGCTTGTGAAATCCATTATGTATTACTCCCTGCGGTTAAAAAACTGCGTGACAGCCTACATCAAAAAGCTGAAAGCTACCAAGATATAATTAAGATAGGCCGTACCCATTTACAAGACGCAGTTCCCCTTAGCTTAGGACAGGAGTTTTCTGGCTATGTGGCTCAACTGGATTTTGGTTTACATGCAATCAATACCACGCTGCAAGGTTTATTTGAGCTTGCGATCGGTGGAACCGCTGTCGGTACGGGTTTAAATACTCATCCTGAATTTGCTGATAAAATAGCAGCACATATCGCAAAACTTACCGGACTACCCTTTACCTCTGCCCATAATAAATTTGCAGCTCTTGCGAGTCACGATGCCGTGGTATTCACCAGTGGTGCACTAAAAACACTCGCCACTTCGCTGATGAAAATTGCAAATGATATTCGCTGGTTAGGCTCAGGCCCTCGCTGTGGATTAGGTGAATTGCATTTACCTGAAAACGAACCAGGCTCATCAATTATGCCCGGTAAAGTCAATCCAACACAATGTGAAGCACTGACGATGGTTTGTGTGCAGGTCATGGGTAATGATGCCACAATAGGCTTTGCTGGCTCACAAGGTAACTTTGAATTAAATGTATTCAAACCTGTCATGATACATAATTTGATGCATTCAATTGATTTATTAGCAGATGCCTGCCTTTCTTTTGATGAATTTTGCATTCAAGGTCTCGAAGTAAATCGCGCTCAAATCAAACATTATGTTGATAATTCATTGATGCTCGTTACAGCCTTAAATCAAGTGATCGGTTATGACAAAGCCGCTGAAATGGCTAAAAAAGCCTTTAAAGAAAACTCTTCGCTGAAAGAGGCTTGTCTGCGACTGGGTTATTTAAGTGAGGCTGATTTTGATAAGCATGTTGATGCTAGCAAAATGATCTCTCCATCGGAATAATCTGTTATATAGTCGCTGTCGTGTAATGAGCTCAAAAGATGTGTAGATGGTGTCTTGAATGTCAAATATTTTATAAAAAATATTTGACATTCAAGACACCATCTACAGTTCCGTGCCAATTTTGACCACAATACGCGACAGCGACTATATACTCGAGACCCCAAAAGTCGGCACCTTGAGTATTTTATAACGCTTATAAACCCGTTTGGTCGATAACCTTCCAAGCAGACAACTATGAGCAGGATCAACATTGACGCGATGCTGCATTGCCTCACGGCCAAGCAGCATCCGAAATACCATGGTATCTCGGTTGGTCAGAGTCAGCTCAATATCCCATTTAATTTTGTGATGTAAATCCAGGCTTGTCTTAATCACATAACGTACTTCGCTTTGTCCGCCAGAGTTTGTCACCGCTCTTCGGTCGATCACCCGCGCTTCACAAGGAATAATAAATTCATCATTATCCTGAATCGGGTGAACATCAAACCTGACCCAACGTTGATGCTTTTTTTTGAATTCTTCAATATTAAATGCATGTAACGAAGAGGTTTTTGCACCAGTATCAATTTTGGCTTTAATCGCTCTTACACCAAGTTGAGGCAAAGCAAACCACTCCTGCCAGCCAACTAAAATCGGCAGCTCAAGAGGCATTTTTTCTGGTTCAACCAAATTAAAGATTTCGGTATTGGAAAGAATATCCGTCATGACATACTACTCCATTAGCACTTTGTCTATTTAGATAGTATATACCCTGGGTATATATTATTTAAATATTCTTTTCTGACATTAACGCCTCAAGCTCCGCTACGGTTTTAGGTAAGGCTTTGGTAAGCACCTCATACCCGGTTTCCGTCACCAGCACATCATCCTCAATACGTATTCCAATATCCCACCATTTTGGATCAACACCATCAGAATTGGCCGTAATATACAAGCCTGGCTCAACAGTTAACACAAACCCAGCTTCAAGTTCACGCCATTTATTATTAATTTTATAAACACCAGCATCATGCGTATCCAAACCTAACCAATGACCTGAGTTGTGCATATAAAACCGCTGAATTGCTTTCGTTTCCAGCAAAGTATCCAGATCACCATACAAGATACCTAACTCAAGCAAACCTTGCGTTAAAATAAGCTGAGTTTTTTGTTGAATATTAACAAATGGTATGCCAGGCCGTATCATTTCAATACCTGCCAATTGTGCCTTTAACACCAACTCATAGATTTGTTTTTGTGGTTCGGTAAAATGGCCATTCACCGGAAAAGTGCGGGTAATATCAGAAGCATAACAATCATACTCGCCACCCGCATCAATCAAAACCAGATCACCATCTTGCAGCCGTTCTTGATTAGTCGTGTAGTGCAAAATACAGGCATTAGCGCCTCCTCCAACAATGGAGGGATAGGCTGCTGCACGACAACCATGACGATAAAGTTCATACATTAACTCCGCTTCAAGCTCATATTCAAACATCCCAGGAACACAAGCTCTCATCGCGCGTTTATGCCCAGCTACAGAAGCCTCAGCTGCTTTATACATGGTAGCAATCTCTGCGGACGATTTTTTTAGCCGCATTTCATGTACAAAAGGTTCAATGTTATGAAATTCTTCTGGAACACTTATGCCGGAGCGAACTTTGCTGCGTAAGGTATTCACCGATTCCATCAAAAGCTCATCAATGGCGGTATCTCGCCCCACTGGATAGCACACCCGCTTACGGTTAGTCAATAAATCAGGAAGATGATCATAAAACGTATCAATAGCATAAGCACAATCCGCTCCCACAACGCTAGAAGCCCCCTCTTGGCCAATACGAAAGCCATGCCACGTTTCCATTAAAGGATCGCGTGGGCGATTAAACAGTATAAACTCGCCCTCAGGATGGCCTGGTGCCAAGACCAACACAGCGTCAGGTTCGTTGAAGCCAGTTAAATAATAAAAATTACTGTCTTGACGAAAATAGTAAGTAGTATCACCTGCACGCCGTACTTCACTAGCAGAAGGAATAAAAACAATCCCATCCTGGCCGATATACTGCAACACTCGCTGTCTGCGTGCAGCATATTCTTGTTTAGAAATTAACATTCTCTTATTCCTTAATGTAATGTTTTATTATAACTGGAGTTTATTTGATTATCTCCCGCATCTCCCGTCAACTCTTGATAAATAGCAAACACAGATAAGCGTACAAACTCTGTGACCTGATAAAAAAACTGTTCATCTTCCTCACTAAAATCTAGATTTCTAAATTCAATTCTTGATGCTTCGCTTAATTTGTGCAAAATATCGTCCACCTCAGCTTGATCCCGATAGGTATGAGGCACATTTGACAAACCGATCCCTGCCAGAAACCCTTCGCACCACTTACCAAACTCAAATGCCCGTTCACCAAGAGGCAAATCATCATCAGGTAATAGCAGTTGAAAATCCAGCTCAAATTGTTCAATTTTTTGTTTGGTATTCCCAAATAAAGCATTGAGTGTTAGGTTATTCTGATCAGTATCGGTCTCATCAGCTAAGTCCAGCATTAAAATATCTGAGACACTATTTTCATCAAGTTTCTTTAAACCCGCACAGACCAGCCCGCATAAAATGCCATGCAGCTCTGCTGGGGTAATTAAATTATGTGCATGCAGAAGGGCATGTTTAACATCGTGATAGTTTGGTGTGTTCATGTTTATTTAATTCACTACGTTGCAATAAAAGGACTGGGAGTATATCATGTTTAAATAAACTTTTGACCAACCTGACATCAAAAGGTGTGTAATGTTGCATTCTGATAAAACAGAGTTACGCAGGCTTTTGATAGCCAAGCGAACTAGCTTGTCGTCAGATGAGCGACAAAAAGCCGAGAAAAATATTGTAGAACGTATTGTAAAAACCGTGCAGTGGCAATCTGCACAAAAAATAGCAAGTTATGCTCCGTTCAAATCAGAAGTGAACCTATCTGACTTGCATGAATCTGCCTGGCAAGAAAAAAAAACATTGTATTTACCCGTTTTGCAGCATGATCAATTGGTTTTTGCTCCCTACCTCCCAAACTCGGCTATGCGTTTGAATCAATACCAGATTAGCGAAGTTGATACTGATTCAGACACTTTAGTCACTGGCTGCGTTCTCGATTTGCTGTTAATTCCAGTGGTGGGATTTGATAATAGAGCTTACCGTTTAGGCATGGGAAAAGGATATTATGATAAAACACTTTCGACTCTTTTGAATGAACCTCTTCCGAAATTCGCTAAACGCCCCTTTTTTATGGGTGTCGCTTTTGCTTGTCAGGAAGTTATAAAATTGCCAATTGATCCGTGGGATATCCCTTTGGATATGATCGTAACAGAAAAGAGTTAACCCGCGGAGACTATTCGAGTAGTGTGGTTTAAAAGTGCGCTAATATGAAATTAGCAACAAATATCGAAAAGTGCTCGTCATTGCGAGGAAGCGCAGCGACGAAGCAATCCAGGAGAAAGAGCGTAAAATCAAGGACTTGACGCTTATGAGCATTCTGGATTGCTTCGTCGTAAACTCCTCGCAATGACGAGCATTTTCGCCTATTTGTTGTT
>JABEVJ010000264.1 GCA_013043985.1 Legionellales bacterium
TAAAACCAGCAATAGTTATTCATATTGTGCAGTTTTAATCGTTTCATAGGGCGGAAAATAGCAAGTCAAAAACCCTAAATATGAAACGCTTCGGGTATATGGGTATCTCTACCCATAATGTTTGATATTTAGATTTTTTCTGGAGTTTTTTATGTCCTTATTTTTGAATTATGTTCTTTTTCTTTTAAAAACAATAACATTTGTCGCTGCTATTTTAGTGACCCTAAGCGGCATGATCGTTTTGTCAAAAGCAAAAGACAAAGCCAATAACCGCATTAAAATAAACCACCTCAATGAACGATATGATACGTTGACCCAGGAGCTGCAAGAGGAAATTTTATCATCCTCCCAATTAAAAACAGCGGCTAAAAAACGTAAACAAGCCATTGAAAAATTAAAGAAAAAAGAACGAAATCGCTTATTTTATCTTAGATTCAGCGGTGACATGCAGGCAACTGAAGTCCATACCTTACGCGAAAAAATAACCGCGGTTCTTTCTGTGGCAACAATCAAAGATGAAATAGTGGTCAATATAGAAAGTGGCGGCGGATTAGTTCACACTTATGGTTTGTGTGCATCACAACTCGCACGTATTCGAGAGCAAAAAATCCCCTTGACGGTGATAATTGATAAGGTTGCGGCCAGCGGAGGTTATTTGATGGCCAGTGTCGCTAACCAAATTATCGCTGCTCCTTTTGCCATTGTAGGTTCAATTGGTGTGGTAGGTAACGTGCCTAATTTCCACCGTTTTTTAAAAAAACATGACATTGATTTTGAACAAATCACTGCTGGTGAATATAAACGTACATTAACTTACTTTGGTGAAAATACCCCTAAGGGAAGACAAAAATTTCAGGAAGAAATAGATAATATCCATCAAATTTTCAAACAATTTATTTTGCAATATCGACCGCAAGTAGATATCAATGAAGTGGCAACGGGAGAATTCTGGTTTGGCACCGATGCGATTGCTTTGAAGTTGATTGATAAAATGGGTACTTCTGATGATTATCTGCTGCAAGCAGCTAAAATTAATGACATCTATGAAATTGACTATCAAGAACGAAAAACTATTGCCCAAAAGTTAGCCATATCAATATCAAAGGGTTTGGCGATGTTGAAAGGTTCCGTGGGCTGATAAACTTCGCATCTTGAAGTACAATGGGTGGTCTCCGCGTTTGAAAAAGTGAGATTTGTAATATGTATCGCGGAGAGTATATATAGTCGCTGTCGCGTAATGTAGAATAGCGACAAATATAGGACAACGAAGGCGTCATTGCGAGGAAGCGCAGCGACGAAGCAATCCAGGAAAATATCGTAAAATCAATAAGTTACTTTCTGGATTGCTTCGTCGTAAACTCCTCGCAATGACGAGCGTTTTCACATATTTGTTGTCATTTTCACATTACGCGACAGCGACTATATAGCTTACCTGGGTGATCACACAAACACTCACCAAACACCCCATTTTTCTATTTAATATCAAAATTCCTAGCAGAAGAACTACTTTTAGTTTGTAATGGCATCTGCTCGGGTATAAAACTAATACGAAAATAGCCTGAGTGCAGTGCTGCGCCCTCAAACTGTCTTTTATAACTTTGTTTAAGTATTTGATACTCTGGCGTAGATTGTAGCGCTTTTATCATTTCCTCATGCAACTTTTGTGGTGCTTTTACTGTGACCACTGCTCCACCATCTTCTCGCAAAGAAATATTTCCCTTTTTGCCAAAATTGGCAAGATCGAAGCCATATTTAGTTGAAACAATCAAAGCTGCATTCGTTATTGCTTTCTCAAGCAATTGCTCTGGAAATATTATGTTTGAATCGGGTGAAGAAGGGAAGAAAACAATTGAATCATTTACTTGATTATTATTATTATTGTTATTGTTATTGTTTTGATTAACAGCGCTGGACGTATCAGTCAAAAGTAAAATCGGTACTTTTTTTCCTAAAAATGTGTCAATTGCCGCATTGATATCCTCCACAGATTGGTCGTTTAACGAGGCTAACCGCATGAACGCTTCATAAATTAGATTAGTTTCTTTCTTATTAAAGCGTTTTAGCAATTTTCCATTATGTGAAGTTGCTATATCGATTGCAAGTTTAATAACCTCTATTTTTCTATCAACAGCACCCGGCGACCGAAGGTGAATTGGTGTTGATTTTAATGCGTTAATTGCATCTTTAAGCTCTGCCAATCCCTTTGGAAGATCATTGGTTTGTGACATTAAAAAATTTTCAATTAGAGTCGCAATGACAACTTCCTGAGAATGTGTTGTTGCCGCCATCAATAAGGGAGTAATGTATCCCAGTCTACAGTGATTAACCCAACTCTCTCCATCACTTACTGTGAAAGTATCAGCTACTGTTTGATGATTTGAGTTTGTAGTTCTAAAATCAAAGCCTTTTTCGATCGCTATATGGATTATAGGACTTACGCATTGACAAGAATATGATAAAATGGCAGTTCTTAAAAAGGACTTGGCCGTGCTGCACAAAACAAAACCATCCACAGCGAAATGCAA
>JABEVJ010000265.1 GCA_013043985.1 Legionellales bacterium
CTTCACAATATGAGTAACTATTGCTCGTTTTTATAATATTACCTGACATAAAATAACGGCGTCATAAACTTAGCATTTTGAAGTATCTTGGGTATAGTCAGGCGCTAGCGCCCATATAACAACGCTGAAATCAACTCATTGGAATAAGCTAATCGCAACATCGACTGACATGCAATATAATGATTGAAAATATTCATCAGATGCGGATAATTTTTTTCAAGAAACTCTACTTGCTCCTGCGTCATTTGATACAATTGACAAGGCTCTTTTGTGATAACGGTTGCTGTGCGTGCACGATTTAAATAGAGTCCCATTTCACCCACGACAGAACCTGCCTGAATTGTTCTTAAACGCGTCATTATCCCTGAAGATTCAATTAAGAATATTTCGACAGAACCACTTTCAATAAAATACATATTTCGATGAAGCTCACCTTGTGAAATTAAAGTGAAATTTTCTGGTACAGACAAGGCCTCAAAAAAACTTAACAGCTGTGCCGTATCACCGGGATTGAGCGCAAAAGGTGCAAGAGCCTTTTCAAAAGTTGTGGTATAAATCTGTATTGGTGAGAGTTGATTTAAAAAAGCATCTTCACACCACTCCAAACCATGATCAAGATCATTAAAAAAATAAACTTTACGTTTTTTTTGTAACTCGTTTTCCAGGAGAAGTTTTATTCGGGAAGAAATACCTGTAAAAACAAGGCTGATATTTAGTTGATCAGCTTGGGTAATGAGTTTGCAAAAACACAGCACCGATGAGCTATCAATTGCAGGTACATCTTTAAAATCAATGATTAAATAATGAATATCAAGTAAATCTGTATTTTCTAATCTTTCAATAATCACAGCTACCGCATTATTTGTATTCCCAAAAAACAAATAGCCTTGTAACTGAATGATGTATATTGCATCCCCTTGTTCAGAAAGCAATTTTTTATAATAGTCATTCCTGTCTACATTACTCCGTCTAATCTTGCTTGTTAAAATACTTTTTATAATTTTTCCTTGGCTATAATTGAAGGCAAAAATAATTGCGGCCAACAAAATTCCCGCAATAAAACCAACCAAAAATCCTTCAAAAATAATCAAAATGGCAATGATTATAATGACGGAATAATCCCAAATATCGAGTTTAAACCAACTATCATAAAGCCAGTTAATCACAAAATTTAAACCAAGTGCAACTAAAACTCCCGCAAAGGGAAATCGAGGTAAATAATTGAGGAGAGATACACCGAAAAAAAGCATTCCTAAACAAAATATTCCTGCTATGATGCCAATGCTGCGGCTATTTACACCAAAATGTTGATTGAAGGCGGCAAGACCCAATGCATGATATCCAACAACGCCTCCCCCCATACTGCTTGAAACGGTGTTTGCTATCCCGGCAGTTTTCAAGGCATCATTAAAATCCACTTTTTTCTCAGTGATCACTTCAATCGCGCTGGCATTAAGCAACAAGCCAATAGGCGTTAATATTGCTAATAATAAAAGATAAAAAGACTCCTTAAGTAAAATAGACCAATGCACAGCTAATAAATCAAACTGTTGATATAATATGCCCATATTCATATTGGGTGGATTATTAAACAACAATCCCATCTCGCGGGCCTGTGTGAAAGACGTATGTCCAAGAAATAAAAAAGCGTAAAAAATAAGCGTGACCGATAAAAAGAAAAGATACGGATAATAGATTACCCGCGAAAAACGCTCCAACAAATATAAAATAATCCCAACGATAATACCTGGAACCCAGCATATTATTGATGTTTTTGTAAAAAGCGTTGTTATTTGATCTAATGGCGGAAAATGGATTGTTGTCAATACACCCCAACTTCCTTCAAGAATAAAAAAGCCAGTACCGACTAAAAAACCACCAATGACGGGATAGGGAATATAACGAAATAAATTGCCTAATTGATATTTTCCCAATAAATATAAGGAAATTCCTACAATCAGACCTGAAAGGGTAATACCAACCAAAATAGTTGGCAAAGGGCTGGTATGAGGAAAAAGGGTTGCTACTTTTTGAGCAATGGCTAGATTGGCCAACAATAAAACTGCGATGGAAGTATCTTGAGCCATACTCACTACACTTTTAAATTGACTTTTGAGTGCCAGCAAAATACACACCAGTGCAGAGCTTAAGAGCGCGATACTTGTGCCAAATGGAGCATAAATTGAAAGCTTTGCCGGAAAAAGAAAAAAACCGATAGATAAAACTGAAATGACAATAACCAAACCGTTAAAGCAACCCAAAGTAAGTAGTTTCAGTGAGTTTTTCCAGTTCATGTTTTCAAAAAAAGCAGTCATCCTTGATTCCAAGTTCGTTTTTTCCTTCTTAGCTTTTAGTTTAAGGCATGGAAATAAACATGTGCGTCGAGTATATCATAACACATGTGTCTGAAATGTGATTCTTGTGTAGTGGGTTATTGCAAATTCGTCACCTCTATTATAAAATAATATTTATGGACTCCCCCTTATCCCGTATTGGACATTGTTCCACTTTGGTTCTAAAGAAACCGTTTGGCGAAAGGTGTGGAGTCCATACTTTTTGATGCTCTGGCCTGGGTGTCAGTCTTTGCCTATTCAATTCTCTCAGTAAAGGAATTACCAACGATGTCAAAGACGAACTCATCGCTTGTTATGACTCCTGAACAATACCAATCTCTCTATGCACAATCGCTGGCAAAACCGGAAGATTTTTGGGCAGAGCAAGCTCAGCATTTTATCAATTGGTATCAACCCTGGACTCAGGTTATGACAGGAAGTTTTACCGAGATGAACCTGGAATGGTTTGTCGGAGGGAAGCTGAACGCCTGTTATAACTGTCTTGACCGTCATTTACCCACTCGCGCAAATAAAATAGCCCTGATTTGGGAGGGAAATGATCCAAATCATAGTCTCAATCTGACTTATGCAGAACTTTATGAAAAAGTATGCCGTTTTGCCAATGTATTAAAAAACAAAGGAATAAAAAAAGGCGACAGGGTTGCGATTTATTTACCAATGATCCCTGAAATAGTCATTGCTATGTTAGCCTGTGCACGTATTGGTGCCGTACATTCAGTTATTTTTGGTGGTTTTTCTGCAGAAGCAATCCGAGATCGTATTCAAGACGCAGATTGTCGCTTGATCATCACAGCAGATGCTGCTTATCGAGGTCAAAAACTCATTTCTCTCAAACAAAATGTGGATACCGCATTAACAGCTTGTCCAAACGTGCAGCATACCATTGTTGTGCGTCATACTGGTGAGCCAATTGAGTGGGTGCCAGCCAGAGATACTTGGTATCATGAGACCATACAGGACGTTGATATAAATTGCCCCTGTATTGAAATGGACGCGCAAGACCCACTTTTTATTCTCTACACTTCAGGTTCAACCGGAAAACCCAAAGGGATTTTACATGTTACTGGGGGATATCTGGTTTATACAGCAACCACTTTTAATTACATTTTTGATTATCGCGAAAATAGACCTCTTGTAGAACCCACTTCTGCAAAAAAAGGCGAGGAGCATACGGAGCGCAGACCCGGAGTGTACACGCGAGTACATGAGAAGCCTGGCACCGAAGCGACAAAGCCTTTTGAAGCAGAAGTAGAGTTATACAAGAGGTCTAATGATATTTTCTGGTGTACGGCAGATGCAGGCTGGATAACTGGACATTCCTATGTTGTTTATGCGCCACTTTGTCTTGGTGCTACTACATTGATCTATGAAAGTATTCCAAATTATCCAACACCCGCGCGTTATTGGGAGATTGTTGACAAACATCAGGTCAGCATTCTTTACACTTCTCCTACGGCTATCCGGGCTTTGCGTCATGATGGAAACCAATGGCTTGAGAGTACGCATCGAACAAGTTTGTGTTTATTAGGTACGGTAGGAGAACCCATTAATCCTGATGTATGGGAATGGTATTATAACGAAGTTGGTCATCAACACTGTCCTATTGTTGATACGTGGTGGCAAACTGAAACAGGCGGGATATTGATTTCAGCACTTCCATATACGACACCCCCAAAACCCGGGTCAGCAAACTGGCCATTTTTCGGTATTCGACCGCTTATCGTTAATGACGAGGGGCAGCCAGTGGAGGCAGGAAAATCAGGTAAACTGCTTATTACCCAACCATGGCCGGGCATGATGAAAACGATTTACGGTAATCCAGAACGTTTTTATAACGCTTATTTTAGAGACTTTCCTGGGTATTATCTGACTGGAGATAATGCATATTGTGATGAGGAAGGAAATTACTGGATACTTGGGCGCAGTGATGATGTATTAAAAGTTTCAGGTCACCGCATTGGTACTGCTGAGGTTGAAAATGCCATCTTGACTTGTTCTGCTGTCGCTGAAGCAGCTGTTGTACCTGTTCCACATGAAATTAAAGGCGAGGCTATTTATGCATTTGTCACGCTTAAACTAGGTGTTACTCCAGATGATGCACTTAAGGCGATTTTGATTGCCGAAGTCCGAAAAAAAATTGGTGCAATTGCCGCACCAGAATATATTCAATGGGCAAAAAGCTTGCCAAAAACACGTTCTGGCAAAATCATGCGCCGTATTTTACGTAAAATTGCCTGTGGTGATCTCAGTGATCTGGGAGATACCTCAACACTGACCGATGCAAGTGTCGTTGATAAGTTAGCTGCTCAGCGAATACGTTTGTAAGATCAGTTTCCTTTTTATTTTATTCTTTAAATTGCTGACTTGTTATGAATAAAATAATATAATATTACGGCTTCGTAATATTATATTGCTATTGCTGGTTGAAAAATGAAAAGGAGTGTTCCCAATGACTGAAATTTTACTAACTCAATCTGAAGGCAATGTTGTTGAGCTGCCTAAAAAATGCAGACTTGATTATTTTTGATTGGGTTGATACAAAAGAGGTGCGGCCAGAAAACTCGAAGGCTTATGCTCTTATTAATGATAGTGAAAATAAAGTTTCAAATATCATTTCTGAAGCCTTAAGTAACTACGATATCAAACCAATTCTTTGGAGTCATCGTGAAAAAATCAAACTAGAACTGGCTGCATAATTAAAAAGGGTGTCCGATGATACTTGTTCCTCTTTTACTATTAACCTCACTCGGCATTTTGTGGGGTTCAGGCTATGTAATCGCTCGATTTGCGGTGACGCATGGCGTACCTGCTTTTGGTTACGCTTTTTGGCAATCACTTGGCCCCGCTATTTTATTGATCTTATTTTCTCTTAAAAACAACTCAAAAAAGATCGTTTTTAGCGCCCTACCTTGGCGTTTTTACCTGGTATGTGGTTTGATTGGTATTGCCATTCCGAACAGTACGATGTATTTCGTTGCCAAGCATATTCCAGCAGGCATGTTAGCCATTATAGTCAATACCGTGCCTATTTTTATCTATCCTTTAGCTTTACTCTTTAAACAAGAATCTTTTCGCTGGTATCGCATGTTGGCCGTGGTTTTAGGTTTTTTCGGCATTTTATTGTTAGTCCTGCGTTATGCAGCTATACCAGATAGTGTTTTGGGTCTGTGGCCTGTATTAGCCTTAATTTCACCGCTTATGTTTGCGCTTTGTTCCATTTATATTGATAAGCAAAAAAAGGTGTCGCTCAGTGCTTTAGAATCCGCTGCAGGCATGATGATTATGTCGAGTATCTTATTAATGCCGATGGTTTTGGCAACGCACTCATTTTATCCTTTGTGGCCACCTTTTTCTGTTGCTTCTTGGCTAGTTATCCTAGAAATATTATTGTCGAGTCTAGGCTATGTCATCTTTTTTCGTCTTATTCAAATTGCAGGTTCGGTTTATTACGGCATGGTTGGCGGAATTGTGGGCATTACGGGACTATTTTGGGGTTGGTTAATTTTTGGTGAGCATCCTAGTGGGACAGCTTGGCTAGCAATAGTATTGATCGTCATTTCAATCCTGTGGTTGGGAATCAAAAATCGCTCGGCCAGCGTAGCCCGTATTAGCGAATAAAATGCACATGAATTGAATATTTAAGGCTCTATAAAAAAGCTACAATAAGGGCATTTCATGGAAAGAGCGTAATACGGGGTGATATCTCCGTATTACGCTCTTTCCAATAAATCATCCTTTTTTACCTATTTTCTAAAACAGTGAGCTGCAAACACATGTGCCTTTTTTCCGCCAATATGGGCTACGTTTACTCAATGGCTAAAAATAGCATGCTACATTATATTGTTATTATTCACTTTAGGGGAATTTATAATATGATGAACTTTTGTGAATTGTTCTCTGAATCCGCCCAGATCATCAATTAATCCTGCTAAGATAACCATTGCTGTGTGGTGGTTACTTTCGTCTCTAATGCCCTCATCTTGCGTAGGTAAGTTTTCTTTATAAAATTGAGCGAGAACATTTTTGATTGCTTGACATTCGAGTGGCGCATTGTTCAGTGCTCCTCGACTAAAATGAGACATGGCTGTTTTTATTTGATTATTACTACCTTCTTTTATATAAAGTTCAAAAACTCTTCTGATTAAGCTTCTTAAGCGTTTAGCATTAGTATCATCTTTAAAATCCATATCTTGATATACAGCAGGATTCAACGTGGCAAACTTCTCATATGCCCGTTGAGTATCGTTAGGATGCTTAAATTCAGGATTTCTATTTAGAATGAGTCGCTGGTAGTCATAAACAATACCTGAGTGTGGTTTTTCTAAACTTAAATCGATTCGCTCACCCGGATATGGAACATTAAGATAATCACACAATAAGTTTTTTACCGTTAAAGCTGATATATTGAAACCCGCATTCTGATAGACTACCAGCGTATCAATTAACCCTGTTTTTTCAAATTCATCTAATAAATTATATTGAAGGTTATTTTTAAGTAAATCGGTTGCTCCTTGAGGGGAAACTAACACACCCAACGATTGACACTCTTTTAATGATTCAAGTACAGATAACATGCGCAGTAAAGTAGAGTCAACATCACTTAAGCTTAATAAGCCTAACCGATAACAACCCTGGTGATAGCCTATTGCATAAACAGGGTTGTTTTTAATTGCTTCCAAAGGCGCTAGGTCAGGGTTATTCTCAAGCGCTATTTTCAAATTCATGCATTGAAATCGGGCAAACATCGCAACAGCATCTGCTGTTGATTGATGAGTAATGGCCATTTGACTTCTTGGTCTGTCTGGTCCATGGGCAATAGCACTTAATACAAGCGTTAACTGATTGCGTGTTAGGTAATTTTCTAACTGCTGAAAGTGTATATCATCCCAAACAGCCGTATCGCCCGTACATAATACAACCTTATTTTTGCCCACTTCATATACCATATAACCCATATATAAAGATTCATAAAAATCATTCAGTGAGCGATTACTCGCATGATTGGCAGGAGTAGCTGCTATTCTATATGTGGATGTATTGTTATCAGTGTCAGAAAGTGTAATGTCAGCATAATCATCCCAGCTTTTAAATTCAATGATATTTTTTATCCCAAAATTTTCCATATGTTTTCTGTCACCTGCAGGCACAATATAGATCGTCTCGGGATTACTTTTTGCCAATTCTTTAAGTGATTGGCAGCACATATGATCATGATGATTATGACTGATAAGTACCACGTTAAAAGCTGGTTCTTCATCAGTAGTAAAAGCAGGATCAGTTTTTCTTGGATACATTAAATTTGCGGGTATATTTATCGGAAATTCTGTGCCACTTTGATAATTAACGGGGTCTATCGCTATTTGTAACGGAACGATGCCATTTAAAGTAATAATTTCATTAGCATGTCCTACATGGGTAACCTGAATATCGCTATGAATCACCTGATTATCATTATTGTTGTTGTTGAATTTTACGCCTGATTGAACTTTATAATAAGTGCTTTCAGTTAAAAATTTTTCTTCTTCCTCAGTAAGTAATTTTCCCGTGCGAGTTTTGCTTTTAATGTTTCTAAAAAGTGCAAGCTCACGTGCATGTAAATCGGTATCTGCAGGCTTAAAATAATCATCACGCCCTTGGCCAACTGATTTGAACATCAGAAATTTAGCTGCTTTTTTTGCTGTATGGGCGATGTTACTTTTTTGGGTATCCTTCAAAATGAAAGCATTAGCTTTAGCATAGTCCGGTTCATCCTGATGAGGATGTCCTTGAGCAGTCGTTTTTGCACGATAAAAGTATTGGTGTGTACGATGTCCAGTTTGTTCTGGGGGATAAATATTTACATTTTGAAAAACATCGTTATCCGTGTTTACGGTTACTTGAATTTTTAGGTTACCTTTTTGTTTTAAAAATTGGCTTCCTATCGGTGTACGTTTTTTTCCTTGTATCTGCAGCGAAATTAAATTGGGCGCTCCTTCTCTCGCATCGTTTATTGCAGTAACTTGATTGGTTAGATTGTTGTAACGAGAGACTTGAGTTAAATAGTCACAAAAAAAAGGGTCGTCGACGTTTTCTCCGCTATGTTTTTGCATGTTCTCATCAAGTAATGCACTCACTTCAATAATTTTGTTTAAAATATGAGGCGCCGCCTTTCTATCTATGATTTCCCTAATTTGATTTCCACAATAGCTGGCTAATTTTTGGATATTTTCCTTTTTTACCAGAAAATCTTCAAGATCGTTAATTTCTTTCTCGGAGTTAAAATAGTCGGATATGATAAATTTTGGCATTGGCTATAACCTTTTATTTATTAACATTGTTTTTTAATTACCTTAAGATAACCTTAAATCTATATACCCTGAGGTATCGACACATAAATTGATGAAAAATCGTTAATTTTTAATAGGTTAGCGGTAATGCTGTAGCCCGTATTAGCGAGGAAAATGCACATGAGTTCGAATCTCTCTATTTTAGAAAAGAGGGAAAAGAGGGGTATTTATTGGAAAGAGCGTAATACGGGGGAAAACCACCCCGTATTACGCTCTTTCCATGTAGTATCTTTTTTTAAGCTCTTTTCTAAAGAATTCAACATCAAATATAGGTGCACTATTTCCGCTAATACGGGCTACTCTGAACTATCATCTCGGGATAAAATTATGTGTCGATACCTCAGACTATATACCCGAAGCGTCTCATATTTCGGGTTTTTATTCATCCCTTCTACGTACCGCGGCTTGCCCGCGGTATCCATACGATGTTGAATAAAACCAGATAGTTACGCAGCAAAAAACTCTTTTCTGGATACCGCGGACAAGCCGCGGTACGTAGAGTGTTTGTTTTAAAAACTCGCGATCTTAAACGCGGAGACTATATTCCCCCTGAAAAAATCTCATCCACGTCCTGAGTATTGAAGGCATAATGGTTATTGCAAAAATCGCAGGTAATTTCAACTACGTGGTGAGTGCGCAAAATATCGCGGATTTCTGCTTCACTCATTGTTTTCAATGCCTGGATCATTTTGTGTTTATCACATTTGCACTTAAAAGTGACAGGCTCTTCTTCATAAAGCCTAATGTCTTCTTCATGAAATAATCGATGTAAAATATTCATGGCGTCGAGGGAGAGCAACTCTGTTTCTGTAATAGTATTAGCCAATATATGGAGATGTTCCCAATACTCCCACTCGGTGCCAGCAGCTTGCTCCCCCTGATTCAAACTAGGCATTTTTTGAATCAGTAACCCAACAGCCTGATTTTGATTAGCTGCCAACCAGAGTCTTGTTGGTAATTGTTCTGACCGCTCAAAATAGCTTTCTAAATTTTCATTTAACCGATCCGAGCTCAAGTTGATAACGCCTTGGTAGCGCTCCGTGGTATTATCAGGAGAAATCGTAATAACCATTTGACCATCACCCAGTATGCGATGTGCAAAATGAGCATCATCTTGCCACTTAGCTAAAGCTCGCATATTTAAATTTTGATCGCACTGCGTAACAAGCAAATTCACTGGACCCGTGGTTTGCGCTTGTAAAATGAGTGAACCGTTATATTTTATCGTTGCACTTAATAAAGCAGTTGCAGCAATGGCATGTCCCAATAGTGTTTTCACTTCAGGTGGATAATCGCGTTGTGTTGTAATGGTTTGAAAAACATCGCGCAAAAATACAAGCTCACCACGTATTGCATGGTGTTCAAATAAAAAGCGTTGAAGATAATCAGTTTGCGACATTGTATTTCTCCATTTAAAGTCCATCGATTATACGCATTTTACTCAGAAATGTCAGTTGCTTTGTACAAATTTGGTGACATTTCAAGTTTAACGAGGTATAAAAGGAGGAGATTTGAAAGTGAAGGCTCAACATGCAAAAATCAATTATTTTATGTGCTGATGATTTTGGTTTAAATGAAGGAATTAACGAAGGTATTTTAGGACTGGTAAAACAAAAACGCTTAAGTGCTGTCAGCTGTATGATGAATATTGGGAAGAGCCAGTTGGCATTTTCCCGTCTGAAACCCTATGAAGACAGCATTGATATTGGCCTTCATTTTAATTTGACTGAAGGCACGGCACTCACTGGCGTATCATCTTTAACTGATGAGACAGGTAAGTTGCGAAGTATTAATCAACTTCTTGTTCGCAGTACCGTACGCAGCATAAAACAACGACATGTTGAGCAAGAGCTTGAGGCACAATTGAACCAATTTGAAGCTGCATTTGGACGTTTACCTGACTTTATTGATGGTCATCAACATATTCATCACTTACCTATTGTGTCAGATAGCTTATTGCATATTTATCAACTAAGATTAAGCGCTCATCGACCATTTATACGAAGTGTTTATGTTCCCTGGCTCCAAACGTTTCAATCATTGAATAGTAAAATTTTCATTATTCAACTGACTGGAGCTCATCAATTTTTATCCTTGCTCAAAAAACAAAGTATTCCGCACAACACCAGTTTCGCGGGTTTTTATAATTTTGATGCTACTCTTAATTATCAGGTGCGTTTTCACGCCTTTTTGAGTACCATACAACAGGGTGGATTAATCATGTGTCACCCTGGCTTGTTTCATCAAGGCGATCTAATCACTATGGCGAGACAAAATGAATGTGCCTATTTTGCCAGTGAAGCATTTATCGATGATTGCGCATTATTTCAGGCAACTATCACACGGTTTGGAGAAATGGTGAAGTGAACAAAAAAACATACTCCCAAGGAATGGGGTTACTGGATGTACTGTTGGCTATAGCTGTTTCGGCTGTGCTGCTCATTTTGGGCGTGAATTATTATCAAAATGTCGTACGAGAACAAAAAATGACTCAAACAATCGCACGAATTCAAGCCATCTCCTCAGCGGTAGCCAAGGTGATTGCACAAGGAACAACACAAACGACTATTTCATCAAATACCCCCAATATAGGGACTAACGTGCAAAAGATGGTTTCTCCATCTACGCTTGTCAGCCCATGGGATCGTACACAAATTCAGCTTGGCAAGAGTCTGCAATCTTATCCTTTCACAAATCCGCAAACCAATGCAAGTGCTTCCTGTCTCGCTTTCAATATAACCATAAGCGGTATACCATTACGAGCTCAACCGATTTTAAAAACTAAATTTGAAAGTGCCTTTCCAAATTCGCCGGCTCCAACGCCGAACAAAAAAATGTCATTTTGGATTTGTGTTGAGTAGGGTTTATTGACAATATTAAAGATTAGGAGAAATAGACATGTGTGGAATTGTTGGCGCAATTGCTGAGAGAAATATTACTGCCATTTTGATTGAAGGATTAAAACGTCTCGAGTATCGTGGCTATGATTCAGCAGGACTTGCCGTCATTAATTCACAAAATCAATTACAACGTTTGCGAGTGATCGGAAAGGTCAGCAATCTTGAGTCGAGTTTACAAGATCATCCCATCAGTGGTCATTGCGGTATAGCCCATACCCGCTGGGCAACTCATGGCAAGCCAACTGAAATTAATGCCCATCCACATCAATCTGGCTCACATATTGCAGTGGTACATAATGGGATTATTGAGAACCATGAGAGTTTACGTGCTGAGTTAACAGCCGCAGGTTATAAATTTGAAACAGAGACAGATACTGAGGTTGTGGCGCACCTGATTAACCAAGAGATGAGCCAGGGCTTAAACTTACTGGAAGCCGTGAAAGCAAGCGTTCCTCGTCTGGAAGGTGCTTATGCGATTGTGGTCCTCTCAGCCCATGAACCCGGTCACCTTGTTGCCGTTCGTCATGGTAACCCACTGGTAGTTGGTCTTGGTTTTGGTGAACATTATCTGGCTTCAGACAGTCTTGCTTTATTGCCTGTGACACAACGCTTCATTTATTTGTCCGAGGGTGACATTGTTGATTTGCACCGTACGAATTTTGAAATTTACGATAAACAAGGTCAACCAGTTACACGTGCCGTAAAAACGCTGGATATGTCGGCCGAAGGAAGCAGTCGCGGCCAATACCGCCATTACATGCAAAAAGAAATTTTTGAACAAGCTGCTGCCGTCAGTTCGACCCTTGAGGGACGATTAGGCGACCACCACGTTTTACAAGAAATGTTTGGTTCCGATGCGGGTGCTATTTTTGACAAAGTTCAGCATGTTCAAATTATTGCTTGCGGAACCAGTTATCATGCAGGCATGGTTGCTCGTTATTGGTTAGAAAATTATGCCGGAGTTTCCTGTCAAGTTGAAGTAGCCAGTGAATTTCGTTATCGTAATAAAGTTGTTCTTCCCAACACATTATTTGTAGCAATTTCGCAATCCGGTGAAACCGCTGACACATTGGCTGCTTTACGCCAGGCTTCTGAATTGGGATACCTGGCCTCGCTGGTTATTTGTAACGTACCTGAAAGTTCACTGGTTCGTGAAGCCAATCTGGTGTTCATGACCCGGGCAGGAATAGAGATTGGAGTTGCATCAACCAAGGCTTTCACAACCCAATTGACAGCCTTGCTTTTATTGACATTAACACTGGGACGCCGTCATCGGCTGTCCGCAGAGGATGAGGCAAAATTTTGTGAGGAAATAAGGCAATTGCCTTCATTGATTGAAGTGGCGCTTTCTCTTAACAGTACAATTGAAACGTTGTCACATCGTTTTGCTGATAAACAACATGCGCTATTTTTGGGACGTGGCGAGCTTTATCCAGTCGCTCTTGAAGGGGCACTGAAGTTAAAAGAAATCTCCTATATTCATGCCGAGGCATACCCTGCAGGCGAATTAAAGCATGGACCGCTGGCACTTGTAGATAAGAACATGCCTGTTATTGCTATTGCTCCTAACGATCACCTGATTGATAAATTAAAGTCAAATCTCCAAGAGGTCAAGGCTCGAGGTGGGGAACTTATGGTTTTTGCCGATAGCTCGACTGAGTTGAAATCGGAGTCTCACTTCCAGGTATTCAAAATGCCTGTCGTACCGCTGCTGCTCCAAGCCATTGTTTATGCTATCCCTATGCAGTTATTGGCATATCACGTTGCAATTATTAAGGGAACTGATGTCGATCAACCGCGAAACTTGGCGAAGTCAGTGACTGTGGAGTGAGGAGCTATACCCATCGCACTTCAAGATACGAAGTTTAGCGCCCGCATGAACGATGAGATTTGGATGTTCTGAGCAAGAAAAACCGAAGGAATACTACCAGTCTTTCGAGGTTTTTCGAGCGAAGAAC
>JABEVJ010000266.1 GCA_013043985.1 Legionellales bacterium
CCCAACTTCATTGACAGCTTGTTGGATTGATTCCTCCATTTCCATCAGTGAACCTTTCAGTTTTACTTTAATTTGCAGTGTGATTTCGTCACCATTATGGGGGTTCTAAGCGTAAACCGCCGAAATTTTTGGACACTTATTGAGCAATGTAAAGGAGAGGGGGTTATCCATCCTCTCCTTTCATTTTTCGGAGCGCGTTAAAGCATAGCCGATGCTGCTAATGCATCGGTTACACCAAAATCATTTGGATTTGGCGGTGTTCTCTTTGTAGCCGAGGTTTTATCGAGTTGCTTGTTGGTGTCTTTAAAAATACCCCAATTCACAATCGAGTCCCTTGCTTTGATAGTTTCTTTTTTTGGCGTATCGCTGTCTCGCGGTAAGCCCAAAAATTTGTCATACCCTTTTTCTACAGCAAATTGGCACCAAAGCATCGAAGCTAATAGTCCACCGATCATTATAACAGGAAAAAAAACTGGAAAAGATATTGCTAAACTTATTGTTGCAGCAAATATTAATCCAATCGGAATCAACAAAGCTGCTCCAAAAATTTTATTTTTTGTTGACTCTGCCATTCTACCCTCTCGAGCCGCATAATGGATTCTTTCATCGAAGACTTTAGTTTCTTGTGGTGTAAGCGGTTTCGGCTTATCTTGGGCTATGCGTTTCACAGGTGGATGAAAAGCTTCAAAGGTTAATGTCGCCGCTTTTGGCGAGCAATCACTATCATTTACAATCGCTTTGATCATATCAAACGTACTGGTGACAACGAGTACAGGTGATGCAAGCATCGTTTGAGCTTTATTTTTTAATGACTGAAGTGTGATTAAAAGTGGGAGAGCCGAGCGTATTTTCAAGCCTTTGTCGGTGAGCATGAAATCATAAGGAATTTGCACGTTAACAGCCGCATTCTCTTGCTTTATTTCGATACGCTCATCATTTAAATCAGTGAGCAATTCTAGCAATAAAGGCTTTTCTTTCACTCCATTGAAAGAAAAAACAAAACCTGCTTCCTTTCGACTGATGCTCAACGCCATTTCTGCTAATTGAAGGTGATGAAGTTCATTTTGTAATTCTAAAAAAATTTGTTGTTTTTCATTTTCAGTCATGATTAACCTCTTATTAAGTATTAGAGAGCGTCATTGTCTGGCATATTCTAAGCGAAACAAACCAAGATTGCTAATTTATTTTACATTGTTCCGGTGGAGTTTTTGTTTATTTTAAAACCAAATTTCTGACCAACTCATCCAAATCAATCACTGTGCCTTCGTCATTAAAGACAAAATGCCCTTGAAAATGAATGTGATCCCATGCAACGGGTGAGATTTTCTTTAGTCTTGCCAGTGCCCGATGGTTCCCCTCTGCCTGAAATTTAACAAATAACTTGGACAAAATGGCCGTGTTGTAGTGAATAATCGCATTAGCCACCAGACGGGCACACTCATTGGTGATCTCGATTTCGCGATCATTCTTGCCAATTAACTGTTTTTTGCCATAGGCTTGCGAAATAGCCGAACGAAGCTGATGATACGATTCAATCCGGTTCTGTGAACAGTGAACATCCCGTTGCATTTTGGGATCTTGGAAATATTTCAGGGTATAAATACTGCGAATAAGCTTGTCATATTCAAACAATGCCTTGAGTGTCCGCTCATTTTTATTGTGGGTACAAAGTTTTTTCATCAGCGTGCTTTGTGAAATATCCTTCAATCCCAGTGCAATAATGATGGCACGGATATTTTCCCATTCGTCTTCAATCAATTGGCGATCAATTTGTCCTGCTGGTTTGATGAGATGTTGCTCATATTCGCTGAGCGCATTTCCGGCATACAGATGTTTAAGCTGTGACTGAATATTGGTAAATCGCGGATATAATTTTGCCCCGAACCAATCCATGATGGCAAAATTGGCTTTATTAATGACGTGCATATCGCCAGTAATGACGCTAGGAATAACGCCTGTCGTATTGTTATACCAGATATCAAAGGTAAAATAACTTTCATGTTCATGGGCACCAATGAGTTGCGTGAGCAACGGCATATGGTTCACCAATAAGGTATACGCCACCACGCCTTTGCCTTTCTTAAAGTATTTTTTCGAATGCCTGGCTTTGGTGGTGTGGGTTTGAACTTCATATTTTTGCCCATCGACACCACCGTATAAAATAAGCAAGTCCAGCGAATAAAAGGGAAAAATAGGCAAATTTTTCATCACATTCACGATGCAATCGCTCCCTTTCCTGAGTGTATCCAGCCTGATGCGGGACTGGTAGGTATCAAACAGACGAGAATAGGAAATGTCAGAAATATCTGCCATGGTGAGGTTGCCATTGTTAAAGGCTTGGGCAATCAGGGTCGCATATAAGCTGTTTTTATCGAGAGATGATTTGGCATAGCGGGGTTGAATGTGCGAAAAAACAGATGATAAATAGCTGTGTTCATCAGAAAACCGTAGGATATCGGTAATGTCGCGCAGCGGAAATTGCGCATAAAATCGGTTTTGTAACTTTTCCGTTTTATTGTCTTTGGGTTTTTTGCTGTGTAAAGTCTGTGTTTTTTCATCATAATGAAGGTGTTTGAGCTTTCCGGCACGTAAATCACGGTCAAATGTCGTCCATTCCGTTTCTAATTCAGCTAAAAGCTCATCCAAACGTTGTGTGATGGGTTGATTCAATGCTGGAATCGCCAATTTGTCGACTTGTTCGCTTTTTTTGCAGGCTTCGCTCAGCTCATGCTCAAGTGAGCGGTGCTCAATGCTATCTTCCAAACAAATGCGCCCTGTTTTTAATGCCACTTTGAGTCGTCTGTAAACCCAATATTCATAACGCGTAGCATGGAGTTTTTTCTCACCCGCTGCATTGGTTTCCAGTAAATAACGCGCGAGTGCTTTAGGTACAGTGCCTGCCGGACAATCGTTCTCTCCATAGTCAGAGATTTTCTTGTTTTGTGAAATGACTCCTTTTATCCAAGCAACGGCCTGCAGCCACGGATCATTTTCTACGGCACTGGTAAAATCGAGCATCCACGCCAGAGGTCGCAGGTGTAATTTAAATCGCGGAAACAAGGCGTCAATACTGCGCCATCGAAAGTCGATTTTTTTCAGCGGTGTCTCCCCGACATCCACCAGTTTTTCCTCGAGATTTTTCCTGGAAATCACCCGGGCAAAGGCATCCTGACGAATGTCACCAAAACGCGTCTCATCAGAGACGGCTTCATCAATATAATAGCGGGACAATTGTTTCATCGTCCAATTATCATCGTGGTTCGCGACGGCATAGGCTGAATAATCTGCCTCTGTTTTTTCCTTTAGCTCTTTTTCGCATTGGATAAGATGGCAGGAAAAAGCATCAATCAAATTATCACTCAATTTTCGATAACGTTGCCAAATATAACAAAGCAGATAAAGGTAGGTTTGCTCTGGTTTAAGTCGCTTGCGCAAATCATGAATAGTATAGTAATCAACCAAACTTGCGTAATGATCGATGTTCTTTTGGGATAGCGCCAATTGAGGTAAAAACACTTTTGCTAGCAGATATAATGGCTTCATAGTCGTTAATTTTTCACGCTCGGTTGCCATCATTCTCGCCTTAAAATCTTTCGGATCTTGCTTGATTTCAGCGAGTTTAGACAGCGTATCTTCCTCGAGTAACAGCGCATTGAGCGCGGTTTTATTTTCTTCCGTCAACCCCTGCCGAATAAGGACTTTCAGCCTATTTCGCTCGCCGGCCAATACCTCACTAATCAAGGTTTGGAGCGTCGTGTAATTAGGTCGAATCCATTTTTTTTCCTGAAAAAACTGCAGCAATTCCATGACGATAAATTCAGGGCTGTTATCGGTTTTTATTGTTTTGATGACTTCATTTTTGACAAGAGGTTCATACTCCTTTTTCCAGAATTGGTAACCAAAGTGTTTGGCAATCGCCTGACACTGTGTATAATGCTCATGATCGGTTATAGGCTCAGGCAGTAGTGTTTCTGAGGAAAAATACTGCTCTAAAATAAAAGCGACATCTTCGGGTACTTCTTCCAGAGAGAAACGGAAAAAGCGATGTTTTGCTTTAAAATAGCCGATTTGCAGGGCGCAATATACCTGTGTGGCCAAGTTTCTTCGCTTTTTCATCAAAGACTGCTCTTCAGGTGTCAGCGTCAGATAGGTGAGCTGTTGCTCTTCATCGAAGTCGGGCAGCTCGTATAAAGCCGCTTGTTCAGCTTCAGATAAAATGGTCAGTCTTTCATTGGTTGATGGCATAAAAATAGACAAGTTGGTTGGGTAATAACGGTCGTCACTATAGCATAAAAATGGATATGTGAAATAGCTTGAAATGCATGGTTGTTTTGTATTATTTTAAGAGTTAAATCAACTTAAGACGAAACGGTCATATTTTATGGATAAAATTGTTGCTTATTTACGGACTTCGACCGAGAAACAGGACTTGAGCCACCAAAAGCTTGAGCTATTGGAGTTTGCCCGAAAAAACGATCTGCGAATTGATACGTTTATCGAGGTGACGCTCTCTTCCCGTAAAACCAGCAAACAACGCCGGATTGATGAGCTTATGGCGATGTTGAATGAGGCTGATACATTGATTGTCACCGAGTTAAGCCGCCTGGGTCGCAGCACGGCGGAAGTCATCGCTTTGGTAAATGGACTGGTGAATCGTAATGTGCGTGTGATGATAATCAAACAGAATCTGGATATTCACCAGCAGGACATGAATTCAAAAATCATTATTACGTTATTTTCGCTCTTTGCCGAACTAGAGCGGGATATGATAAGTCTGCGCACAAAAGAGGCACTTGCGGCTAAAAAAGCGCAAGGCATCACGTTAGGCAAGCCTAAAGGCACGCTCCAAAAAAGCAAGTTTGATAAAGATGTGGATAAAATCAAAGAGCTATTGGGATATGGGTTGTCCATTCGAAAAATGGCAAAAGTATTGGGCTATACCAGTCACATTGCCCTCAGCACTTATATTAAAAAACGCCATTTAAATGTAAGCAGCACGTAATCCTTTAGCAATGTTCAAGAAGTGTCCAAAAATTTCGGCGGTTTACGCTTAGAACCCCAATTGGCGAACAAAGCCGTTGCAACCGCTACTGATCCAAACACTAAAAAAGATATTGACTCCATGTCAAATACATTAGCCAGCCCAACAAGAGACAGCATCAATGCTGAGTCAGATGCAGCAGTGGAGCGTGATACTTTGCTCACCTTGCAAACAGTAGGCGATGTCATGGTAAAGCAATTGCAAGCCGAACTTGAGAACCAACGTTTATTAGGTATTCTTGTCGCACAAAATGAAGAAATTCACGCGCAATACATGCGGGAAATGCAAAAGCAGATGGCGCATTAAGCACTTTAACTCAAGGAGAAAAGGATGAAAAAGGTATTAGCAACATTCTCGTTATCAGGATTACTGATAGTTTGCATGAGTAATTCTGCTTTAGCATGGTCATGGGGTGGGGATTCGTTCTGTGATCAGTTTAAGGATCCTAAAGCTACCTTGGCCGAATTAACCGATAAAGCCATCAAAGAGGTTGATGAAAATGCCCAATTTACGGTGGCGCAAATGTATGAGCATGGATGTGGAACGAAAAAAAATCTCCCTCAAGCCTATGCCTGGTATGACATGTGCAGTGATACCAATGCCGATGCAAACAAGAAAAAGGATGTGTTATATAGCTCTTTCAGTAAGGACGACACGCAATATGCTTATGAAGATGTCAGAGATTTACTTCGACAAATTGAACCTTATTCTCGGGACAAGGAATCAAAAAAATACTTGGTAGACACTCATAGTGCATATGCCAGCCAGCATCCGGCAGCAGTGATTCAGCAGTTTAACCAGGATTTTCAAAAAGTACAGGACGAATAAATCATGCGAAACCAAAACCGCATTAATCCGTATGCGATTTTCCTCACCTGTGTGCTCCTTGTGGCAATGGGATTGGCATCGAAAGGGATGTTATCACCCGTCGTGTCGGTTCTTCTCGCCAATCACGCCATCGTGCCCGTTTTGCGCTTAGGCGTAGACATCAGCAACAGCTCAACCGGGCAGGTGCTCTATGGATTATTTCATACCAACCCACATGATTTAGCTGCTCACTATGCCTTGTTTTTGCATCAGGATGTCGCCCATTTTCCGATGTCTTCATGGAAAATATGGGCAACGATTTTCGGGCGCGATTTGATGCCGCTCCTCATTCCTTTGGCCTTGCTTGTTATCGGCCTCATTGTCAGTCTCATCTGGCTGATTTGGCTGTTCAATAAACATTACCCCCCTATCTCTGATAGGCAACCAGACAGGAGCGCATCATGCTAAAACAGGTGATAACCCCGCTTATTTTAATAACGTGCCTTGGTGCTTCGGTGGGGGCACTTGCCTCCTCTGCTGTGCCTGCCAGCAAAGCTCCTCAGAACTTATCTGCGCCAGAGCAAACGGTTGTTTACAAGCGAAAACAGGAGAGTAATCCCTATCCATTGGCTGCATCCAGCTATGAAAACAATTTTCTGAAAAGCATGATGGGTGTGGGGATGCAAACACCCGCTACCCGTCAAACGACGGGAAGAGGTTGATAGCATGACCACTCACGCAAAACCCACCATTTTTTACGTGAATGCAGGTTTAAGCCTGTTGCTCATGAGTGGCTGGCTAGGGGGAATGCTTGGAAAATTGCTTATTGGTGCGCCTTTGAGTTTCTCGCTCTACAATGCGTGGGATATGATGGCAGCAGGTTATGTGGGAACAACCGCGCTCTCGATTCTAAGTACGTTACTCTTACTCTTGAGTTTTTTCGGGATAGCTCGCGGCGGCGTGCTGCGCGTCACCGCCTGGAAGTTTTTAGTCGGCGTGGCGGGATTATTGTGTTTTTTTTCATTGTGTATTAGCCTCTATAATGCGCTTTTTCATACACATTTTTCATTATTACCCTGGCATTGGATAACCCTCACCTTTTTCTCGCCCGCCGGGGTGAATACTCACTACGTTTGGTACGTGGCGGGCGGGATGGCAACAGGTCTCTTTTTAATTTGGCTCATCTTTTTTATGCCCACGATTAAAAGTCCACTCGCCGATTCTCACTTCGCGAGTGCCAAAGAAATAGAAAAAGCAGGTCTGTTTGCCGAGCAAGGCATCGTGCTTGCCAAAGCTCACGGCAAAATGTTGCGAGTGACGGGCTTTGAGCCTGTGCTTGTGGTTGCGCCCATGGGCTCAGGAAAAACCACCGCCTTTGCTATTCCGAACTTGATTGAGTGGTCAGATTCCGTGGTTGTTAATGATTTAAAGGGCGAGTTATGGGAAAAAACAGCCGCATACCGGGAAAAAGTAAAACAAAATAGCTGTTACTGCTGGGCACCTGGCGATGAATCACACCGTTCACATCGTCATAATCCCTTTACCTATGTCAGCAAAGACAAACGCTTGTGGTATCGGGATTTACAGTTGATTGCCCAGGCATTAATGCCGATTGCCCAAGGTGAGCAGGCTTTCTGGGTGCAGTCTTCCCGCGATTTGTTTCTGCTTTTGTCCATGTTTTTAATTGAAACAAAGGGAATGGCCACGCTTGAGGAAATTTACCATCTTGCCAAGCAGGAAAATTTTGAGGGGTGGCTCGGTAAAGTCATTGGGATGGGAAAATACAGCTTTCCTAAGACGATTATTGCCAATGCGGCGGCTTTGATTGATGCCGATGACAGAACACGAAGCAACATTTTGCAGGATTTTTACGCGCGGATTACGTTGTTTGGCGATCCGATTATTCAAAAAAATACCGCGGCCAGTGATTTTGATCTGCGTGAACTGCGTAAGCAGCGTATGAGCGTTTATATTCATATTCCCGAACGTGAAAAAGAGCGGCTTGCCCCGTTGCTTTCCCTATTCTGGGCGCAATTTGTCGATAGCATGACGATTAAAGAACCGGATTTAAGCATTGAACCTTATGCGGTACTGGCACTCATGGATGAGTTTGGCAACCTATCCAAAATCGACAAACTCAAAAGCGGCATGAGCTTTTTACGAAGCTTTCGAATTATTCCCGCGATTATTGTGCAATATCTCGGACAAATTGAATCGGTTTACGGGAAAGTGGATTTACATGGCTTTTTAAATACCAAAATAAAAATGGCCTACACGCTCAACGATAAGGATGATGCGGAATACATCTCACAATGCCTCGGGCAAACGACGGTCATGACCAAAGGACGCAGCATCAGTACCCATACCCGCTCCAGTGGCGTCTCAATTAATGAAAGCGATCAATTAAAACCCTTGATGCGAAAAGAGGAGATTATGCGCCTGCCCAAGGAGCAAGCCTTGATTTTGGTCGAAGGGCACATGCCGATTCGGGCGAAAAAATGTTTTTGGTTCAAAGAATCGCTCTATAAAAACCAATTAAGCACGAGGAGGGCAGCATAATGAGGCTTTAAACAAAACAGAAAATTCAAAAATTTCAGAGAAAAGTGCTGCGAGCCTTTTCTTTATTTAACGGAAAAATAAGGACGGAATTTATAAAGTAAACACTTTTTTTAAGGTAAATATGACTATGCGTAACGAAAAACAAACCCTCACTACCCTGTTGAAATTAATTTCAACCTCCACCATTAATTTACAGGCCTTCCCTGAAAGGCTCAAAAGCCATCAGATTACGCGAGAGGACAGGGCGTATTTATCGCGCCTCGGTGTCTGTTTAAAAAATCTGTTTGGCACCTCTTCTCGTTTTCAGCATGAATTCGATGATATGTGCGGAGCGATCAATAGTTTTGAGGCAGAGCTAAAACAATATGAATCGCACCGCTCGGGTGACTCCCTGGCAGTGCGTTTTCAACCGCACGTGGATGCGTTGCTTCACACCCTGACACAGGCTGAAAAAGAGCATTTACTCAAAAATATTGATGCCATTTGTGAGGTGCTGGCAGATAATGAAACCATCGCCCAGCTCTCGCTGGTATGGGGCTATATTCAGGCGGTGAAAATCGAAAACAGTCCACAAAACAGCGCGGAAAAATGCTCGGACACGGATATCAACTCATCGGTGACTCAAGCGCAGCAATCGCTTAAAAATAAGGCGTTTCAGTATTTAATCACCTACAAAGCTCACTTGTATAGCGAGCTTAAAAAAGCTTGGCCTTATCCTTACGGTTTGGCGACGACAAAAGAAGGGCGGGTATTTCTGTTGAATGCCAAAGGCCAGAGTCTCAAAGAAGGCGATATGCATACCGATTTACGCCTATTGGTTCAGAAATGCGGAGCAATCAACGAAGCTATTATTCTCGCTAAAACAAAAGAAGCTTCTTTTATCGAGTTTAAAGATCATTTTCAGAAAAAAACGCGCCCCATCATTGAGCAGGTTCGTACGCCGTCTGACAATGCTTTTTTGAATTTTATGGCGCGGCTATTTAGCCATCCTTTCGGATTTTTCTCCAAGTCTTACGCTACCAAAGGCGGACAGGTAGCTAAAACGATTGCAAAAATAGAAGACAAGTCAGTTTTTCGTGCAGAAGCGTCTGGCTTAAGGTCAAGTTTTTAAATTGAAAAAAATGACAAAATGCCCGATTCGCGATAATATAAAAAAATAATCTATGCTCAATAAAGGCATCATGAAAGAGGATAATTCACATGTTACCGAAAACCTCTCCCCAGCACTATTTAACGGGGATGACCGCACTCAATATCCCGTGCCCTGATGAGGGGTACGGTGACTGGCATTTTTATGAAGCTTTTTTTGGGCGGGGCGACATTCAGCCTAAAATTTTTGTCGCTGGCAAAGGCGAAAAATGGAATACCCTCCCCTTATTTGGCGATTTTGGGATTTATGAATGCTCTCATATTTTAAGAGAGCACGGTGTTCCCCTGGCAGAAAATGAAAAAGTGTATGCTGCTGGCCACTATCGCGCAGCATTAGACATGCTCTACGATTGCCTGCTTGATAATCAATACCCTTATCACATCGATCTCGCTGATTGGTTTGATAATCAAACCCAAATTAACCGTGTTCTTGAAAAAGCGGAAGCTGAGCTTATCCCTGTTTTAAATACGGAGCAACAGGAAATTTTAAAAGAATGGATGAGCAAACAAATTTCCAACGATTAAACCTCACACCCGAGCAAAAAATACACGTTGACTTAATGAAATCTATTGCCTGCGATTTGGCTGATTTACCCCTCATTTTAAAAGGTGGAACAGCACTGTTGCTAAACTATGGGCTGGATAGGTACTCGGAAGATTTGGATTTCGATTGCAACAAGCATTTGAATCTCAGCAGTCGATTGGAAAAGGCTATTAAATACCCGATTATCCTCAAAAATATTCATCTCCCAAAAGACACGCAAACAGGCAGTCGTTATAAAGTAACCTATGACAGTCCAGTTGCTAAAGGCAAACTATTGAAAATTGACTTGTCTTTTCGGGCAAATGCCTTTACGAGTGAATGGAAAATGATTAATGGGATCAGAGTGTATAATCTGCCCGTCATTATCCAGCAAAAATTTGCCGCTTTTGAAAATCGAACCCGAGCACGTGATTTATATGATATGGGATTTCTTGTTAAAAATTATCCTGATCTATGTTCATCTGAACTATTAAACAGGCTCAACGAGCATACAACAGATATCGATCAGCTGGAAGCTCGATTTAAAAAAGCCTTTAGTACCGATCCTATTTTGAATCACGTTGACCCCGTTGATATTATCATTCAGTTGCAGGACAACCGGGATAAAGCGGTGAGATTGAAAGCCCTTATCACCCCATCGTTACTCGAATCACTGAAAAAAATACCTTGGCTGGAAGAACCCTTAAAAACTGAATTAATCCACCTTGAAAAATCCGGCAACCTGACGCTGAGTGAAATGGCAAAACAACTGCAAAAAATCAGCTTAGCCCAAGGAGGTAGGGTGGTTTTGGATGATTACGACAGGATGTTGGCTCAAAAATTAGTGCTCATTGCCAACAGCAAAAAACACGTTAAAGAAGAGGGGCAAAACCTCGCTCCTAACCTGTTTAAAAAGCTGGAATTGATATGTCAGGAAAAGGATAAAGCGCATCAGCACGGCAAAAGCATTGAACGCTAAAAGTGCCTAGCGACAATTATCCTCGGATTATTTCTATACGAAAACTCGCTAACCCATATGCGGAAAGGGCTGAAGGCCATTTTTAAAAGTGAAATGACCGTTTTGCACAAGTATCCTGACTGCCCCCAAGATAGCTAAAACGATTGCGAAAATGAGTGGCGCACCTTCCAGCCAAAAAGCATACTTTACATAAAGTAAATACCTTAATCGCCAGAGAGAAAACGTCAAATCCATGATTGATTTTGCTTTTTAACGCCTTATTATGGTAAGATTAAGACAATATGATTAATTTAAAGTCTTTTTATGTGGTAAAGAAAAATGGTTTTTAAAAATTCAATGATGAGCAATGACGAATTGTCTGCTAATAAAATGAAATTGCCCGTGGCTTTTTTGGACAATTCAGCTTTAGGCTGGGATGCAAAAGGACTGTTTGCCTTTATTCTCGCTAACTATCCCACTGGTCTCGGTATAACGGTGCAAAAACTGATTGAGGCTTCGCCAGATGGTCGCGATAAAGTGTATAAGCTGTTAAAAAAGTTGGAAAAACACGGGTATATTCAAAGACAATGGATTCGTGCCACGGATGGTTTGTTGGAAGGTATCGAGTATTTTATTTATCCGCATGGCAGAGTGGTATCTGAAAACAATGCTGTTGATGCGCGACTTCGCTAGAAAAGCAATTTTCCCCCTCAATCATCTCACTCAAAATAAGGATTTTTCAAACATGAATCTCAGAATGCTCAATGAACGTATCCATCAATTTAAACCCATTTTGAATAAGTGGCGTATTGCTGTTTTTAATGATATTCCTAATGTTCTTTTTTTAATGAAGTTTACTGTTTTTTTTATCCTGATGCTTCTGATGACGCTTTATGTTTATGATAAATTCGCCTCACAGGGTGCAATCGACACACAGGTTTTGTGGTTGGTTATCGGGTTAGGCTTCGTGCTACAAATCATTCTGGGATTCGCTTATTGTAAATATACCACTAAGAAAATTATTTTCCATCCAGGCGCAATTTTTTTGAGATTTCTTTTAATCAAGCATGAGGACAAAGTCATTGTTGATTCCCGGGATGAGCGAAAAACCTATACAGGTCGATACATACAACTTGTGAACGAGGAACTGAAACTCTACCTATCAACACGAAAAGAAAAACCAGTGGGTTATAAGCCAATAAAGGGATTGTTTTCGCGCAATGATCGACGAGAACTTATTGATATTGGATTTGGTTTATATATAAGGGTACCCTTTGAAGCCATTGCTAAAATTGAACCCTCAACCGATTTATAAGCGAACCTCTTTTATGCAGGAATGTGGTTAGTACCCTAATAAGGAAAAAAAAATGAAAAAGGCTGTTTTTTTTCAAGACACAAAAGAAGGATGGTTTCCGCCAGATAATGCGGCTGAGCAGGGAAAATACGACAATTATATTTACGCCACTCAAGGGGGAATTGTCAGGCTAAGCAATGAGATGCCGAAAGTCTTTCAAGGCATTTGTACAGGATGGTTACAGATATGTTTAGGTTTCTTAATCATCGGTGAAAATGGTAAAGCCTCAATCATTCATGTCACGCCTCGATGTGACAAACAACCAATTATTGAGGAAATCAACTGGCTTGGACAAATCGACAAAGCAGTTATCGCCTACAACCCTATCGCTTATCCTAAATTAACCAAATTAAACAAGTTCGCAACAGAACTCAATCACCTGCTTACCGAGAAAAATATAACAAACATTTTCCCTGAGTTTATCAAGTCCAGTCATGGCTCAATCGCCTATGATAGACATACAGGAGAAATAACCATTCCGCAGCGAGCACGTGTTGGCGCGAGTCAATGGCCGCTTCTGAGAGAAAATGCAGGCGTCATTAATGATTTTTTTGATCACCCACCTAAACTGCGTAAAGAATATAACGGACAAGATTTTGAAGATGTTCCCAAACTAACGCCTGATGCAAAAACTTTTTTTAAGCAAAATAAAGCACTTATATCAACTGACAGTGTTGAAAACCGTGCCAAATTTAAAAATAAATTATTTCTGGCTGCCCTTGAGAGAGTGTTCATTGAACTGTGTCAAAGCCAAAATTACAACTCGATATTGAGTCTACCCTCAAAATAAATATCGAGCTGAGAAATGGTTAAAGCCCAA
>JABEVJ010000267.1 GCA_013043985.1 Legionellales bacterium
GATGACGAAGTGCTGGAGTCCAGTTTGCTGACTCGGGTAATCGAAAATGCGCAGCGAAAAGTCGAGGGGCACAATTTTGATATTCGTAAACAGTTGTTGGAGTTTGATAATGTGGCGAACGAGCAACGAAAAGTCATTTATCAACAACGTGATGAGTTGCTGACGGCGGAGGATGTGTCGGAAACCATTCAAAATCTTTTGTTCGATGTGTCAAGAAGCCTGGTTTTAAAGCATGTACCGGAAGATAGTTTTCCAGAGCAATGGGATATCCAGGGGCTCACACAAGAGTTGGCAACAGAGTTTGGAGTATCTCTTGATCTTGGGGGATGGCTGCAAGCTGATCCAATGCGGGATGATAAGGCGATTTTTGAATACGCGATTCCAACAGTCAAACAACGATACGTTGATCAGGAACAGCAGATGGGCACTGCCATGATTCGGCAAGTGGAAAAAGGCATTTTGTTACAAACGCTGGATTTACATTGGAAAGAGCATCTGGCTGCAATGGATCATTTGCGTCAAGGGATTCATTTACGCGGTTATGCTCAAAAAAATCCCAAACAAGAATATAAACGTGAATCATTTGAACTTTTTACCCAAATGTTGGAAAGTTTAAAGCATGATGTGATTTCGGGTATCTGTTTGATTCAGATGCAGCCACCACAAGCTGCACCATCTGAGCTTGCCCCCGTGATTGCACAGCCTGAGGTAGAGTCACTTTTTGCAGACAATGCAAGTAAACCACAACCCAGTCGCAATCAGTTGTGTCCATGTGGCTCGGGTAAGCGTTATAAGCATTGTCACGGTCAACTATGATAGAAACAATACAAGTTGCTGTCGGAGTTGTTGTAAATTCTGCGGGGGAATTTCTGGTAGCACAACGCCCTGAAGGTAAACCTTTTGCGGGTTGCTGGGAGTTTCCAGGCGGAAAAGTTGAGCAGGGCGAGAGTATTCTTGAGGCTTTAATTCGTGAGTTAGAGGAAGAAATTAATCTGACGCCAACTAGGTTTGAGCCTTTCATGATGATTGAGCAAATCGTTTCAAATAAATGTTTTTTGCTCGATACCTGGCTGGTGAGTGCGTATTCTGGAACGCCCAATGCAAATGAAGGGCAAGTTTTAAAGTGGGTTTCATTGACGGAGTTAAAAAATTTGACGTTTCCGCCAGCAAATCATCAGATTATTGAGAAATTGTGTGTTATATAACGCACAATGCCAGATTAAATTCCCAAGTTTCTGAGCTCTGGGTGGGACGACTTGCAAAATCGGCCACCATGAAATAAATGCACAGCCGATGGCGTCCCGCGCTGATTTCAGGAAAAATAAGCTTGTCTGATGGTAGCGATACGCGAATCAATTGACAAGGCAAAAAGGGATCCATGGTCATTTGAAATACGCCACTTTTGGCTGTGCTCTTCTTAAAATGCCCGCTATCGCGAATTAAATCAAGAACGAGATAAATCAATTCTTTGATGTTGTCTAGTCGACGATACCATGTTTCGACCATATTCATGCGAAAAGTCGTAGGTTGTTCACACCATAAATGATAAATAGGAATGTCAAAACTGCAAGTTCCAGCGGGGTTTTTTAAGTGTTGTCTGATTCCATTTAAAAAATCATCATCCCGTAACCCTTGCGCTAATCGTCCATTACCACTCAGTAGGTTTTGCCAGCAAGCATCAAGACGTGTTAATAATTGCTCTAATTTACTTTTATTAATATCGGGTGAATGTTGTAATCGCCGCAGTGTGGTGAGATAGCGTTGAATTTCTTTTGTTAATTTGCTTCGCAAGTCAGGCCGATCGAGTAGGTTCAATATATCACAAATGGCAATCAACAGTGTGTGGGAATCCCAAGATTCACTATGTTTCAGGTGGTGTTCACACATCTGTAATAAATATTCTATTTTTAGTAGAATTCGAGTGATTTCATTGAGTGGTTGTTCGTATACGATCATATTGTCTTTTCAGACCTCGCTTGAGGTAGTAACTAAGTGCCACATTATACCGAAGGTTGCATTGAAATGAAATGACTATCAAGGCGAAGGGAGCAACCCGGTTTTTTTCTGAGAGAGGAGATGAGTTGTTTTTGCAAAGTTTGCCATTCGCAAAAATTTTTCATGCAACTTAATAACTTGTTTTGTTAGGTAGTCTATATCGCGATCATTATAGATAACATCATCGGCGCCTGCTAAACGATGTTGACGTGATACCTGACGCGCCATTATTTTTTTTAATTGCGCCAAAGGCAATTGATCGCGCCGTAGCGCTCTTCTATATTGGTGTATTTCTGAGGTATCAACTACTACGATATGTTGCAGCAAAGGATTTGGTGTTGTTTCAAATAGAAGAGGGATAATGATCAGACAATAGGGGCTGCTAAGTTCTTTTAAGCGAGTCAGTATTTCTTGTCTAATAAGTGGGTGCAAAAGTTGCTCTAACCAAATCCTGTCGGCAGAATTTTGAAAAACAAGGGCGCGTAATCGTGAACGGTTAATTTCTCCGTTATCATCGAGTATTGAATTGCCAAAACGCGAAATAATCCTAGAAACGGCAGGCTGTCCGTCACTTACTACCTGGCGGGCAAGTTGATCGGTATCAATGACAGGAACGTTTAGTGTTTCAAAGAGAGCTGCTACAGTCGATTTTCCTGAACCAATGCCGCCAGTTAGTCCAACAATCAACATCACCAGTGATTCCAGGCTGCAAGTAAGTTACTCCCCCAGAATAAACAAATCCAACCCGCACCTGCTAAAAACGGACCAAAAGGAATAGGTTGCTGGCGTTTTATCTGACCGCTTATTATCATCGCTATGCCAACGATTGCGCCAACAAATGAGGCAATGAGAAGCGTAGGCAAAAGCATTTCCCATCCAGCCCATGCACCAATCACTGCAAGCAGTTTAAAATCACCATGTCCCATCCCTTCTCGTTTAGTGAAAAGAAGAAAGGTTTTGGCGATCAGCCACAAAGAGAGATAACCAAATACTGCGCCATAAACGGCAGAATCGAGGGAAACAAATACATGATGGGTATTAATCAATAGGCCTAACCAGATTAATGACAGAGTGATTTGATCCGGCAAAATTTGGGTATCAATGTCGATAAAGGTCGCTGCAAGCATACCCCAACTGAAGATCAACCCGAATAATAATGTCCATGACCATCCATACAGGTAAAATAATACAACCGCAATGGCTGCACTGGTCAATTCTATCAAAGGATAGCGAAATGAAATGCGTTCATGGCAAGTATGGCATTTTCCACGCTGCAATAAATAACCGATCACAGGGATATTTTGCCAAGGTTTAAGAGGTGTTTTGCATTTTGGGCAATGTGAGCTCGGCCAGCATAGATTAAATGGCTTAGAAGAGGTGGTTTCTTCTGGGTGTTGTGCTAAAAAAGCAGTGCATTCATGATGCCAAGTATTAAACAATATCTTTGGAAAGCGATAGATAACAACACTTAAAAAACTTCCTATGATTAAGGCAAAGATGATTAAAAGCGCATATCCCCACGGAGAGAAAAAAGGTTCAAAGAAATTATTTATATATTGCATTATTTTATTGACTCACTAGAGTCGTTGGACTCAAAAGCTAGGTTTTCGTTTATTATTTGATATTTAAATTGATAAAATTTACTGTTCAGACATAATGGCTCCATCAGTTTGATTCGGGTGCGATGTTCTCCATAAAGTACAATGAGATGTTCTCCAGGAATTAAATCCAAAGCAGGAAAAACGATTGAGTACTCATCTATATCAGGAGTATCTAAGATAAACTTATCAGCTTTTAATTTTGAGATGTTTTGATCGTTGGAAAGGATAAATGCACGATAATGATGTTTTGACGGACTATTGGAAAGCTGGACTGTTGCGGTGACTGCGCTAGAAGCCAGAATTAGCAAACCCAGCTGAAAACGGTAATCATCAATTTTTTTGATCCAGCGAATGGTGGCAATTCGCCAAGGAGCCGATTTGTTTTCTTTTTGATACAGCCCAATCAGCTCACCCGCTTCAATAGCAATCATCTGTTGAATATTCACTTCCAAGCAAAAACCGTGAGCACTGCTATTAACAATTTGCCAATTAAACAGTGGGTAGCTGTCGACTAATTGTTTAAACTCATTCGTATGGCTGAAACTGGTATCCCATGGGTCGTCAAAAACCGTGGAGGTAGGGGTCTGATTTGGCTGTATCGGATTTTGAATAACTTGGAAGGTTTTCGCTTGTTCATCTGGACTTTGGGTGTCCAGGTAAAATAAACCATTTTCTGCGCTGACATGAGTATGAGTTGAAGTAATGCCGATGCTGACTTGAACAGCACTGTTATCTACATTACGTTCGTTTAAACGAGCGGTAAAACGGCTCCAGGAGTTGGCAATATTTTGTAAAACATGCGGTGGCAGTACAGATTCGTGAGCATTGAGTGTTGCTCCATGTTGCTTAATAGAGATAATGATGTGTGCTACCAAATCTGTCGTGTCAAGCCCTCTCAAAAAAGGCGAACTATTCAAAGGTTGGCCAGGTTTTTGATAAAATGGGGGGGCATCCTCATCCAGTTTTATAATAATTAAGGTGTTTTCAAAGCTGGAGGATTTGATTTTCGTGTAATGTGACCACTGTAATAAGGCCTGATAGAGTCTATACATTTCAAGAGGACGCAACTGATAAGGGTTGGCGCTCGCTAACAAAATGCATATTTTGTAGATTTCAGAAATGGTTTGTGCTTCGTCGCTCGCATGAGGTAGGGAGAACGAGGCTAAGCCAATTCTCTCGGCCTGTAAATAGAGCTTATGAACTCTTAACCAGATTTGTGTTGGGGGAGTTCTGTAGAGTTGGTAAGCAATTAGAAGAACGTGCGAAAGGCAGGATAATGCACGATGAATACAAACCGCAAGCAGGGGTTTACCATTCACGAAACGTTCATCTGAATTTATTGAGTTGAGTAAAACAGCATAAGCACTCGCATAACGCGTTAATAATGACATCGCAAAGGTAATCTGGTTGTCGGTTTCAATGATGGATTGCGCTCCTTTGTTTCCAAGATGCGCCTGTAACAAGACCGAGACAAGATCTACAGCAGGTCTTAGCATTTCCAAAAGCTGAACAGATTCTATAGGTTTAATTTCGGTAATAGGCAGCTCCGCCAGTTTGCTGTAAATCAGCTCTGAAACTTTCAATGGATTAGCGAGAGGCAGATTATCGATCCAATCCTCCAACATACGTTGAACATCATCAAATTTTACTGCCTTCATGATCGGCATCCTTTTCTAAGATTAGCCCCTTTTTGCCACTATAGCATTCCTGATTAGAGACTCGCAATCTCAATCGCGGAGACCCATGTGTGTTGAGTATATCAGCGTATCAGAGTTTTACTGGGTTTACCCGGAATTTCCCGAATTAATCTGGGAACTAAATAGCCAGGAAGATGGGCTAACAATTCTTGATGGAGCGCGATTGCTGTTGTTTGTGGCAAATCGAAATGAGCGGTACCTTCAACTTTATCAAGCAAGTTGAGGTAGTAGGGTAAAATATGACACTCAAATAATTTGTTACTGAGCGTGGTCAGAATCGACACATTATCATTAATACCTTTCAATAAAACCGATTGGTTGAGTAAGAGCACGCCAGCTTGTTGTAGGCATCTAGCGGCATAAGCTACCGAAGTATCAATTTCCTGGGGATGATTGCAATGGGTTACTAATACGGGTTTGAGTCGCGAGCCAGTAAACCAGTCAATAAATTCATTGTTGATCCGTTCAGGTAATACAATCGGCATACGTGTATGGATACGTAAGGTGGTGACATGAGGAATGCTGGCAAGGTGATTGGCTAGCGTTGCCAAAAAGTTATCCGGTGCGGTTAATGGGTCGCCGCCGCTGAAAATAACTTCACTTATATCGGGGCGTGCCCGGATGTAATCGATGGCCGCCATCCAACCATTCATGCCAGGGTTATTATCACTGTAGGGGAAATGGCGGCGAAAACAATAACGACAATTAATTGCACAAGCACCTGAAATGGTGAGTAACACACGAGTTTTGTACTTTTGCAGCAGCCCGGGAACGGGATTACTGATGTTTTCATTGAGGGGATCACGCGTGAAATCAGATGATAATTTATGTTCATCTGCAATGGGTAAGACTTGACGAAGCAGAGGATCATGGGGGTTACCAATCTGCATACGGGCAACAAATCCAAGTGGGACACGCATTTTGAAAGGCTGGGTTGGTAGAAGAGCCTCAGGAACATCTACAGGGTCAAGTTGAAGATGTGAAAGCAAGTCTGCGGTGTTATTGATGCCTTGTTTTAATAATTCTTGCCAATTTTGTAAAGATGTCATTTCGATTAGTTTCGTTGTGCGTTAAAAAGTGGTATATTTTAGCATTAATTGTAATGACTAGGAAAGAAACTTCATGGCAACATTCAGCACAAATGAATTTAAAGCGGGTTTAAAGGTTATCATTGACAATGATCCTTATAATATTTTAAAAAACGAATTTGTTAAACCGGGTAAGGGACAGGCATTTAACCGTGTTCAGTTACGTAATCTGAAAACAGGACGCATATTAGAGCGTACCTTTAAATCAGGTGATACGGTTACTGGAGCAGATGTCGTTGATGTGGATGCGCAATTTCTTTACAGTGATGGAGAATATTGGCATTTCATGGTTCTTGACAGCTTTGAGCAATATATGGCTCCTGAGGCGGCAATTGTTGACGCCAAGCCTTGGATTAAAGATCAAGATGTTTGCGTGCTTACCTTGTGGAATAATGCCCCATTAAGTATAGCTCCGCCTAATTTTGTTATTTTAAAGATTACTGATACTGATCCAGGTGTTCGTGGAGATACCAGCGGGGGTGGTGGCAAGCCAGCTACACTTGAAACGGGTGCTGTGGTTCGTGTTCCATTATTTGTCCAAATTGGCGAGCTGGTCAAGGTAGATACGCGTACAGGGGAATATGTTGCGCGAGTGAAAGAATAATTGGTTTTTGGTTTTGTTGAGGGGTATAGTCGCTGTCGCGTAATGCGGAAATGACAACAAATATGTGAAAACGCTCGTCATTGCGAAGAGTTTACGACGAAACAATCCAGAAAGTAACTTATTGATTTTACTATATTTTCACTGGATTGCTTCGTCGCTACGCTTCCTCGCAATGACGCCTTCGTTGTCGAATATTTGTCACTATTCCACATTGCGCGACAGCGACTATACTTGACACACATGTTTCGGGTTTGTACTTGCTATAAACACCACAGTTTTTCATTTTATCTACATTTATTGAACATCTTGTGTTATAATATGAGCGCTTTATTAACAAGTAGGGGTTTTAATGAAAAATATTTTCATGTTTAAAGGTTCTGTCGCTGGTTTTTGTGAGCGGGTTCAATATCGTGTGATTGAAGCAGTCAGACACAACTTCACTGCTGTGGCTCGGAAGCATCAGAATCCTCAGTTTAACACTATGGGAGTTGATCTTCAGCGCTTAAAGTTTGTTGGTGATGCATCAGATTTAAAGATTTTTAAAAGTCAACTTAATATTGCTGTTTTGAGAGGATATGCCAATGACTATGATCAAGGGCAATTTGTTGGCAGCGATAAAGCAGAGCTTGAGCGTAAGTGTGGCGAAGGTATCGATGAAAATTACAAGAATATAAAAGGCTTTAAGTCATTGAGTTTTGCCTATCTTGATGAAAACAAAATTCCCTGCAGTATTGAGTTATGGGTCAATGCAACTAACCCTGCCTGTTACAGTATTTTGCATGTTAGAAATACGTTGGCTGCCAAGCGAGCTGATCGTGAAATGCATTATTACTCCAGTATCCATCTTGAATGGGGAGTTGAAGAAGCTAATGAATCGGCAAAAAGCATTCCAAAAGAGTTAGCTCATATTCTTCACTCAGGAAAAGTACTTCAACTTTTAACTTCCCCGGGAGAAAAGCACGTTCTCACTAAAGATGGTAAACTAAATGTTGCGCAAAGTATTGAGCAGCTTCAGAAAAATCAAACAATAACAATGCCCTTTGCAGATATTGTTATTGATGATATGACCAAATCTTGGGAAACATTATGTTCCGAAGAAGGGCTGGATAAAGTAGAGCGGGATGCCAATCGGATACTTGAGAAGTGGATTGACGCAAATAAATCAGATGCCATACATGTGGCATTGGCTCTGGATGTCATGGCAGAGTTGGGTGCTGAGTTTAACAAACAAAAAGCGCCAGTTCTTTATGAGCTTGCTTGTCTTGCGGATCATTACCCCAACCCAACTCCCAAACAGTTTAATGCTCCTTTAGTTGACTTGAGTCAGCAATTAACTGAGATAGATCACCATAGATTGAGTCAGCTTTTAATTTCATTCAAGAAAAAACGAGAAAATGTTCCTCAGAATTATCTTAAACATACTAAGCATCCGCTTGTTTCATCTTTTCTGAAGCAAGAAAAGGAGATTACCAAGGTCATCGTGGAGCTTGAGGAAAAGGTGCAAAAACTTGAGGAGAAAAAAGCCAGTGAAATTAGTGAAGAAAGACAAAAGAGTATTAAAATCAAAATTAATGCATTGACGGTTTCACTTCTGTTTATTGAAAAAGCACACGAAAATTTACTGACCACTGCTAAGACTGAGTTTGCAAAGCCTAAGCCTTCAAAACTAGTGATTGATAGAGCGTTATCCACTTTTTGCCATGTATCAGCTCGCACATTACAAAACACAGTGCTCAAAAATGAGAAGACAAAAGAGCATGATAGTGCTTAGGACTTACGCATTGACAAGAATATGATAAAATGGCAGTTCTTAAAAAGGACTTGGCCGTGCTGCACAAAACAAAACCATCCACAGCGAAATGCAA
>JABEVJ010000268.1 GCA_013043985.1 Legionellales bacterium
ATTCGCCTCAAACAAGAACCAATTTTTCCTCGATTCTCTCTTTTTTCGCTTCAAAGAACCAATTGTCAACAGACCCTAGTTATACACAATCTAAGCCAAAAGAAAATCATATTTATTTTTTCTTTATATATCAGACAGATAGAACGGCGCCAGATATAACCAGCTGATATATAACAAGTTATAAAACGGAAGCCAAATTGACAAAAAGAAGGACATCAAAAGAAACCGAGGCTTAATCGTTTTACTCAGGATTGCTCCACAGAGTTATCCACAGTTTTTTCTGCGCATCTGACCTCCATGTTTTACAAGTTTTAATTTTAAGCTTTGTTGCAAGCTCGCTCGGCATCGGTCATGTATTTGATGTACACGCCCTCATTTCTCTCGCTTGCGCCTAGCTTAAAATTAAAATTTGACGGGGCGCTTGTGTGTTTTTTAAACAAACATCAACAAATAAGCTATAATTTATCTGTCATGTTTATATAGAGAAATATATGATGGATACCAGTATGATAATCAATTTATTCCTTCCGGTTCTGCTGTTGATTTTTATTGGCTATTTGCTGATACTGAAAATTCAGCACATTTATTTTTATTATGGAACTCCGGTTTCGCAGATTTGCAAGGCAGATTCTGGCGGGCGTGTCATGTTAAAGGGCACAGCACAACTACTGGATGCCAATGCACTTGTTGCGCCATTTTCAGGTGTCTCCTGTTGTTGGTATACCTATAAAATTGAGCATCGCCACTATGATGAACATGGTGCTGATTGGGAGCATGTTCTATCAGGTTACAGCAACAATTTTTTTAAACTGGAGGATAGTAGCGGAAGCTGTGTTGTTGTTCCTTTTAGCTTTGAATTAACACTAAAAAACAGCAAACCGTTTATTACTGAAAATATCATTGATTTTCTCGGTCAAAAACAAAACCTGAATATTGATATGTCGCTATTCACGCCTACTGGCCATTTGGCTTATTTTAAAAAGGGTTCAAATAAATATCGGGTTGTTGAGTCATGGATTGAAGTGGGAGAGCCGCTCAGCGTGCTAGGAGTTTTACATAACATCAATAATCCATTAATAACCTATGAAACAATATTGTCAAAAAAAGACCGGAAATATTTGGCTAAACTCTCATCTAAAAAAGGCGTTATTCAGAAACTAATGAAAAAAAGCCGATCTGAATCGATGCATCATTTTGAGGAGTTAGGAGAGTCGTGGAAAAAACTTATGCCTGCTGTCTCAGATACAGCATCAGTCAATATTATTAGCAGTGCGTCATCTGTCAACATGCTGTCCACTCTTACTGAAAGAAAACAGTTGGCAAAAAACATTATCACTGCCAGTATTTTATTGCTTGTTTTCGTTTTATTGGGATTGGGAATTTTTTATTATATTTCGATACAGCTATAATCCTGTTCTGAATGGTAATTATGATATTTATTATTCAATTGATGCACATTGGACGATTGCCGATTCAAATGTATTTAAATTATTGGCTATGCTACTTAGCTGGTGTGTAGCTGGAATTTTTATTGGAAAAAATACAACTTACTATTATAAATATCAACTTGCTGATTCCCTTAGTTTAACTGAGCATGATAAAAAGATTTAGGTATCATGATCTATTGCCTCATCCCCCAACACCTGCTATTTTGACGAAGCTAATTCACCAACTCAAGGGAGACCCGCCATGACAAGCAAATCATACAAAGAAGTGACTCAGGATATCAGTGTTTATCTCGGAAAACTGCGCAAAGAAATGCCTGAAGTGATGAATGGCTATTTTACGCAAGAAAAAACAATTGAAATTTGGCAATATGAGTAACTATTACCTACATTTCAATCGTTTTTTCTTGCGTAAAATTTCTGCGTCATCATCCCAGTATTTTGAAGTTATTTGAATATATTTCTCCCGGGAATCGAATTCCTTTAGCTGTCCGTTCAATAAATTCAAGTAAAATAGCTCTTCTCGATAATACTGAAATAGTCTACAGTATGTTTGTTACTGCAAGGTTGTGTTAGAAACCAATATTTATGTAGAACTTTTATTTTTCATCCTGCTTGCATAATCCTTTGCTTTCGGATATAGTCCATCTTCTGCAAAGGGTGTTCAAAATTTCGGTGTTTTGAGTATACATACCCTAAACAAAAACTGTACATGGATTGACAAAATATGGCAATGGAGCCCTATAACCCGCTTTTCGGAACGCCTTCACCTATTACACCTCAAAATCCTTTCGAGTTCAAAATCAAAAACAACCGCATTCAATATCCTGATATTTTTTTTGATATTGATGCACTGGATTTGGCTAATCTACCGCCCGATCTTGAATATTTTGGGCAGTTTGGCATTTACCGGAACTACTCGGACTGTCTAGTCATTTTCCGCTATAAAGATCAGCTTTTATTTCACAAAAGAAGATCTATGATGGATCACCAAGTAAGCTTCCCATGGAATACCCTTTATTGGCTTATTGAAGTCTTGAACAGTTTTCACCCAGACAATAAAAACATAATTAATCTAGTCTCTAAGAAAAAAACTATTGACGAACACCAGCTAGCTTTAATTAGTATTACTGGAGATGAGCCTGGAGAGGAAGGTTTTTGGTTACGTGACTATGATCGAATCGATCCCTCAAGTGTGATAATGGGATGCCGAGATATTCGATACGCATTTATCGAAATTTATTTATCTGAATTTGGAATTTTTGAAGATCACGGGTTAGTTATACTCAAAAAAGCATTAACCGCTTACCCAGAAGTAACTCAAGGCTTAACAGCATGAGTAGACAAAATGACTATCGTCGATTTAAAGAAACAGAAATAGAACTAGAAAGAGCTCGATTTCAACTCGAAAAAAATGGAGAATGCCAACTTTACTCCCGAAATGAACTTGAAAAGTCGAATACTCCGCCCCCAGTCTTAGCTCGCCTAGTTGAAGCATCTCAAATAAACGAGAACCGGGCTTTTTTTCCACCCATCCGAGATGCTGATCCCTTAAAAACAGAACATCCTGAAAACCTTACACGAGGATGGCTGTTTGATGCTAAACAATTAGAAAATGGCGATAGTGATCCACGATTATTATCATCAGCTATCGGTGTTGATTACAAATCTAATAGCCAATATGAGCTTGTTCTTATTACTCCTCCAGCAACAATGCAAATTGTAGCAGCAAATTCCAACGGAATTGCAAAAATTGGTGGCACTTATTTATCTGGCAAAGAAACGACTTATCAAGAAGCACTAAAACCAGAAGTCCAAACTAAATATAAAGAATTAATAGAAAGTGAACAACTTAAAAGGCAGGCAGCTGGAGAATCACCATTTAAAATTGGAGATAATCAGGAGCGCATGGCTTTTTCTGAAACAGCTGGTCAAGACTGCTCGCAATTCACTCCAACTCAGCTAATCGCAAGAACCGAATTACATCGATCTCTAGGAGCAAATGAACATTACAGTGGCCATGGGATGACAAAAACAAATCCCGACGTCAAAGGTATCGATGTTGGAGCGCACAACTTATTAACCAGCAATGAATATATCGCCATTGATTCTAAACCACACACCTTAAATGAGCTAAAAGAACAAGGTTTAGCTATCAGCCTACCCTGTAAAGAAATTCAACGCGATATTACCCTCACCTCACCCGACCGGGAAAGCTACAATGAAAAAATGAGTGCTTGGAAACAAAATCCCGATGCTGAATTCCAAGCAAATAATATTCATACCTCCACTGAGTTTAGCAATCTACTGAATAAATCAGATCAAAACCATGCAACAGAGCTGCGAGAAAAATATGATGGCCAGTTAAATGAAATAAAAACATCTCTCCAATCAGATGATATTTATTCAACAGATCTTGCCAATAAAGAAAATATCTCTCAAGAGCTTGAAAACAGAATTGCAGAAATTGACCATCGTTATCCGCCAAAAGAACATACAGAAGCTCAAAAAGACGAACAGAATAAAGAACAGACTGAGACCAAAACCAACGAGCAAAAACAAGAACAAACTGAAACCCAAACCGACAAACAAAATCAAGAACAAATCGAAACCCAAAACAACAAACAAAATCAAGAAGAAACTGAAACCCAAACCGACAAACAAAATCAAGAGCAAATCGAAACTCAAACCGACGAACAACATCAAGAACAAATCGAAGCTCAAACCGACCAACAAAATCAAGAGCAAACAGAAACTCAAACCGACGAGCAAGCAAAGCACTCTGAAGCACCAGAAACGAAACCGTCTGAATCTGCAATCACTGAAATGAGTACTGATACGGATTCGGAGAGCTCAAATAATCGATGGGCTAACATGCTAGCAACAAACGACTCACCACCAAGTGCTCATCAAAAAGAGACTGAACATGTAAACGAGCAGTAATTAAATGTACACATCAAGAAATTCTGGACACCTATAGGAGACCACATTGAAAAAGGCCATTAACAAAGCACTTCAAACTGTAGAGACTCACGTACAAACCATACGTACACGCAAATTCTCTGCTCCCATTTATGCCGCCAGAGAAGCGATCAGACAACGATACAAAGGCAATGTACCCGAAGAAATCGTCTGGGAGAAAGATCTCGAAATGGAGAATCATGGCTTAAAACCCTACAAATCCAAAGAATGGTTGACGCAACGCTTGTACCTTGCTCAATTAGGTGTGTATGCTGCTGAGCGAATTGCGGAGGTGCGAAAACATTTGATCTGGATAACGCTGGCACTTGCTCTGTTTAGCTTTTGGCTTACCCACTCAGTCTCGGCCAATGTTGTTCCTTACCTTAAACTGTTTTTCGACCTGTTATTATTCATCAGTATTATATTAGCACTTGGTGCTTTTCCGCTTAGCCACCGTCTTTTTTTACCTCGTCGCTTAATTCAAAATGAAGATATGACAGCAATTGAAAATCTGGTTAGCCGTTGTCTGTTAAGAGTTTACCCTAAAGAAACCCCTGCCGATTTGCGTGATGCCTACCGCACGCTCGTAACCGATGCAGACGGTGATAGTGTGGCAGGTCAGATTTTAAGTGCCGATTTAGAGATTCCTTATTTTGCTGATCAACTCAAGAGAACACAATTTGCCTGGTTAATCATGGGTGCAACACTTTGGTTCAGCGTCCATTATGGCTGGCTCATTCCTGCCTGCATTCTTGGCGTATGGCTGATTATTGAGCTTCTTGCCGATGGCCCATTGCGAGCTCGCTCCGTGCTTGCAGCAGAAGCCTCCAGCGAATGTGCCAGTGAATATTTAGCCGACACCGCAAGCAGGGAATATTTCAAGCAGCAAGAACAGGCTCGAGAACAACAAATTGAAAATGCAATCAGAGACAGAACACCTTTCATTAACTTAGGCCAAACCACCGGGTTACTTTATGAAAGACGCGATCCATTGGCACCAAGTGAAGCAAACCTACCCTTTGGCTTATCCATCAATGACCTTTCAACACACTTATTGATTTTTGGTGCAACCGGAACAGGAAAAACCTCGGGAATTATTCGTCCTTTAATCAGACAATGGATTGAACATCAAGCAGGGGGACTCCTTGTTCTCGATGGTAAGGGCGAATTACCGAAGGAAGTCAACGATCTGAATCCTAATTATGTGTTGATTTCCCCGGAAGCTGATTCGTACAATCCCATTGAAAATCTTGATCCGGATGAAGTCGCAGACAGTTTTCATGCCGTATTTGCAGGACATGCGACTGATCCATTCTGGGATGATTCAGCTATGCTTATGATTCGTTTTGCTGCTGTTTTACTAAAGCACAGCAACGAACCCTACACCATCCACAACTTATATAAATTATGCACTTCTCTGGATTTTCAAATTAAAATCGCCAACACTGTTCCTGAAAATGTTCAGGGAGCGCGTTTGTTAGCAATTGAATATTTCACGCAAGAATTACGATCGATGCCCGAAAAGACACGAGCATCTATAGTCGGAATTGTTCGCACCTGGATGTTATCACTCATAGGCAATGAAAAATTAGCTAATTGGATTAGTGAACCGCATGGTGCACAAATTGAAGAAGTCATGCAAGGTAAACATATGGGGCTCTATTTACCCGAGTCACGCTATGGAAAAGGCGGCACATTGATTTCGATATTATCATTACGACGATTATATACAGCCATTAAAAATCGGGGTGACAATTGGCAAGAAAAAAATCAGCAAGCTGTTCTTTTGGTTGCCGATGAAATACAAAATCTTGTCACCCGGCATGAGCTTGATATTTTGCCAATTGCGCGATCATTAGGTTTGTATTGCTGTTTTGCTACACAAAATATGGATGGCCTTGAACGTGCTCTGGGCAAGCAAGACGCCGATCAACTCGTCGGCAATTTATCCAATATGATTGCTCTGCCCTGCCGCACAACCAGCAGCGATATCACCGTATCAAAACGCATTGGTAAAATATGGCGCTCTTTGCCCGACACTCATGCGAGTATGGCGGATTCCTATGCCGATATATACCCAATCAGATTCAAAACACTGGTTTTAGCTTCTGAAAATTATCATTAATTCGACTCTTCAAATCGGAAGAAATAGAGCTCCATGTTTCTAAAA
>JABEVJ010000269.1 GCA_013043985.1 Legionellales bacterium
ACTTCACAATATGAGTAACTATTGCTCGTTTTTATAATATTACCTGACATAAAATAACCGCGTCATAAACTTAGCATTTTGAAGTATCTTGGGTATATTTATTTTTTGACTTCACGTACTTCTTGATTTTTTGACGCAAACGCTATACGATTGACCACTTTATACCGTTGTTGCTCTGCTTGTTTAGTTTTTTCAAAAAACATCTATCAAAAAGCATCGAGCAGCCGCCTTTATTTCATGATATTAACTTGAGGTACATATTTACATGCCTAGTGTCAGTTCTAAACAAAATGAAACACCTGAAAGCTTACTACGTCGCTTTAAGCGCGCTTGTGAAAAAGCAGGTATCTTAACCGAACTCAAGCGTCGTGCTCGTCACACCAAACGTACAACTGAGCGCGCACAAAAAAAAGCAGCTGCTGTTAAACGTTATCTCAAAAAACTAGCAAAAGCAGCGCCTCAACCAGCGCGCGGTGCCCGTGGTGTGCCAAAGCCAAAAGTAGTTAAGCCAAGACGTTAATTTCTTTTGTGATGGTCAACATGTGCGCTATTATTGTAGCCCGTATTAGCGAAAAAAAAGCGCATTAAGATTGAATGTCACTGTTTTAGAAAAGAGATAAAATACGGGAAATTTATTGGAAAAAGCGTAATACGGGGGCGTAAGGTTACCTCTTTGCCCCATATTACGCTCTTTTCATGAAATGCCTTTTTTATACTTTACAAACATTTTATAGATCGGTCTAATCACTTACCTTGGAGCACCAACATGTCGGCACTTAAAACACGTTTGCAAGATAACATCAAAGATGCCATGCGAGCCAAAGATTCCGAGAAGCTGAGCGTTCTCCGTTTCATTTCTGCAGCTATCAAACAACGCGAAATTGATGAGCGAATTGAATTGTCTGATGCTCAATGTCTTGAAGTACTGACCAAAATGACGAAACAACGCCGTGAATCCATCGAACAATTTAGTGAAGCAGGACGTATCGACCTGGCTGACAAAGAATCTGCCGAATTGAAAATTATTGAATCTTTTTTGCCCGAACAACTTGACTTAACAGAGCTCGAGCGTATCATTGCAAAAACCATTCAAGAAGAAGGTGCTGTGTCGATTAAAGACATGGCAAAAGTGATGGCCATTATACGGCCTATTGTTATGGGGCGTGCTGATATGGCTATGGTAAGTCAAAAAATTAAAGATCATTTAGCCTCTGCGACTTGATGTATACTCAATTTCGAGGAGTATAAATGGCCGGGAGAATCCCCAAAGCATTCATTAATGACTTACTGGCCCGTATTGATATCATTGATATTATTGATAGCCGCCTGCCACTAAAACGGGCAGGCACTAACTATATTGCTTGTTGTCCATTTCATGCAGAAAAATCCCCCTCTTTTACGGTGAGCCCCAGTAAACAGTTTTATCATTGTTTTGGCTGCGGCAGTCACGGTAGCGCTATTTCATTTTTGATGGAATATGATCATCTAGAGTACGTTGAAGCAATTGAGTCGCTTGCAGCACAACTTGGCGTCAATGTTCCTCATGAAAATACCGGACATAACAGCAAAGCCCCTGAAACGCCCCCTCATTTGTACCAATATCTTATTCAAGCGGCAAATTATTACCAGACAGAATTGGCTCGTTCGACGCAAGCTCAAGAGTATTTACAAAAAAGAGGCTTAAGCGCCGCCATTATTCAACGCTTTAGCATGGGATATGCTCCAGCAGGCTGGCAAAATGTTTCCAATCAATTTGAGATTGCATTACACCCAATGTTAGAAACACTCGGGTTAGTCGTTAAAAATAAACAAGGTCGATACCATGATCGTTTTCGTGAACGAATCATTTTCCCGATTCGAGATCAGCGTGGACGTGTTTTGGGTTTTGGTGGCCGTATTATCACACCCAATCCAAGCCCTGAACAGCCTAAATATTTAAACTCCCCTGAAACACCACTTTTTCACAAAGGAAATATTTTATACGGACTCTATGAAGCTTTGCAGGCGCATCGGGAGCTGAAGCGTGTTTTAATAGTCGAAGGTTATATGGATGTCATCGCTTTAGCACAATTTGGTATTTCCTATGCAGTTGCTGCTATGGGGACAGCAGCTACACGTCAACACTTGGAGCGGGTTTTTCGCCATACCAGTGTGATAGTTTTTTGTTTTGATGGCGATAATGCAGGAAAAAACGCTGCTAAACGTGCACTCGAAACCGTCTTACCTCTTATGGAAGAAGGACGCCAAGTGAAATTTATGTTTTTACCTGAAGCGCACGATCCCGACTCATTAATCCGCGCAGAAGGTCTTGAAAATTTCCAGGTACGCATTGATTCCGCAGAGGGAGTTGGTGAATATTGCTTTCGTTTAGTGCAATCAGATATTGATATGTCATCCATGGACGGTCGGGCAAAGTTTGCAAAACTTGCCTTCGATTTAATTAATACTATTCCTGCTGGCACTTTTAAAGATATCATGCACGCTGAACTATCCAAACGTACGGGAATCCACCAAGAAAATTTGGGGCATTTAACAAAACATTCCGCTGTACCCGGCGAATCACAGTCGAGGAGAGGTAAAAAGTCAATAACCACTTCGAAAGAAGGCAGGCCCTCGGCTATGCGACTAGTCATTGCCCTACTACTTCAGCATCCCTCATTGATCAAGCTCCTTTCAGATGAAGAACTTCACTTACCCGAAACCCTGCCTGGCACAAACATCCTGCATCCACTTCTCCAAATTTTGCAGGAAAACCCCGCTCAAACAACAGCAAATTTAGTCGAGTGGTGGCGTGACTCTCCTGAATATACGCATGTGAGTAAGTTGGCGATGCTTCCGCTTTCCATTCCAGAAGGCGGTATATCCATTGAGTTTAAAGGCGCATTGCAACAATTAATAAAGGCCGTTAAAGAGGAAGAAATTAATCGATTGATGCAAAAGACAAAGTTCGAAGGATTAAGCCTCGAAGAAAAACAATTATTACAAAAATTGATACGTGATAAAGATTAATTAGATTAAAAATGAAAAAATTGTACCAATACCTATCTTACATTACTTTGGTATTTCCGCTAGCTAAACTTGATGGATTATTTGCTGGGCTTAATCCACTAATAAATGAAGCAATTAATACGTTTCAGTCTAAACCAGAAAATACCCAGAATGTTTTATTAACTATCAACGCCATCAGTGTTAGTTTGACTCGCATCAAATCTCACGCTGAGGAAATTATCAACCAACACAATATATTGTTTTCTTACTACGAGACAGAAATAGCGAGAGTTAAGATAATATCCAAGCAATACCCAAATAATACTCCACCCACGGTTCGGTATTTCATGCAGGAAAACTTTAGTTATCTGAAGAGATTCTTGAATTTACAGCAAAAGATTATTACTTATTTAACCGAAGATTATATGACTTTCCTCAACGGTGAGTTTACGACATTTGGTACAGATATTTCAATCCTAGTAGAATTTTTCACAAACCCTGAAAATTTAATTGATGAAAAGGGCATTATAAAAAAAAATATCTTTGAGAAGTATCAAAACATATTCCATAATATATTAACCGCATCAACAGATTTAGTGGAAAAAATACAAAAATTACGATCACTTGCTTCGCTTGTGAATCTATTAGAGGTTAAAATAACCAATAAACAAAACGCTTCTTTTTCTCTCGCCTTGGAAACGAAAAATAATTTGAACCCTACTTGCAGATCAGCAGCCATCATTAAAAATAATGCTAGCCTTTTTTACAACGAACAACTCGCGCTAGATATCTTTAAAAGAATATCCGATAACCCCACTCCTAGAAAACCAGTCGCTCTCCCAACAAGCATTCAAGCCTATTGTAATTTGATTGATGTACTTGAACCATTGAATCCAAATGAATTAAAAAATCTGGCTTTCTCTCTCTTTAAATCGATTTCTCCAGCAAAAATCAGCACCAATATGCTGTTAAATGATGAAATGTTCCAGAGTATGCAATTTAATTTAGATGACATTTCATCTGATCGTGACACTCATATCTCAGTTAATAGCATCACAGGTAATTTACTTAAGCAGCATGGTCTTCAAATTATTTTTCATATTGCTATAGACTATAAAAGTCAATACAACGAACTGTTGATAGAAACAAAAAATATAATGGATAATTTCTATAAAATGTATCATTACCTATTGCATCTGAAGATTAAAGAGTTATACAAATTATTACATGATACAAAGCAAGATTTTTATGTTGATATGAGAATCACTAAACCTATAGATCATATTTCTCCTGAGTATTTTCCTTTTGAATATCTCATGTTTAGACTGGCGCGCACTATTTTTGATGCCGCTATTAATTTTGGTGGCTGGTGCACAGCAAATAAAATATCACCCCAAAATAGTGAAGAGTACTACAGTTATTTGAAAAAAATAATAGAAATTCTGGTTGAATGTGGTTTAGATATCAATAAGTTTAAAGTAAACTTCGGAACGGAATTTATTATTCATCATGCCACAAAACATGGCAGTTTAGATATCTTGATGTTTCTTAAATACACTGTTAAAACATTTAATCTTCATACGCTTAATAAAT
>JABEVJ010000270.1 GCA_013043985.1 Legionellales bacterium
TTCGTTAAATAGCTTGCTATTCGCCTCAAACAAGAACCAATTTTTCCTCGATTCTCTCTTTTTTCGCTTCAAAGAACCAATTGTCAACAGACCCTAATCCCGCTTCCAAATTTTCAATGATCTCCTCAGCGAGGTCATCTGGCTCAGGCAGGTTATCGAGATCAGTCAAACTTTTGTCCTTCAACCAAAAAATATCAAGACTGGTTTTGTCGCGAGTCATTAATTCTTCATAGCTGTATTTTCGCCAGCGCCCCTCAGGGTTATTTTCGGGATGCCAAGTATCTTTACGTTTACTTGGGTTCTTGGCATTATAGCACTCAATAAAATCTGCCAAATCATCAAAGCGCATGGTTTTTTTCTTGAGCGTATGGTGGGTATTAGTACGGTAATCATAGAACCAAACATCTTTGGTCCAGGCTTTTGGGCTAGCTGGTTGGTTATCAAAAAAAAGTACGTTTGCCTTAACTCCATGGGCGTAAAAAATACCTGTGGGTAAACGCAGGATGGTATGTAAAGTAGTATTTTCAAGCAGTTTTTTGCGGATAGTCTCACCAGCACCTCCTTCAAATAACACATTATCTGGTACCACAACGGCTGCTTTACCCGTGGTTTTTAGCATGCTGCGTATATGCTGCACAAAGTTGAGCTGTTTGTTTGAAGTGGTTGCCCAGAAATCTTGGCGGTTATAGGTCAGGTCATCGGTTTCTTGTTCGCCCTCTTCATTGGTAAAACTCATTGAACTTTTTTTACCAAAGGGTGGATTCGCCAATACATAATCGACACTGACAGCGCTTGCTGCTATCAAAGCATCATTTGGGGAAACCAGACTATCGCCATCAATTTCGCCAATATTATGCAAAAACATATTCATCAAACACAAACGACGAGTGTTAGCGACAATTTCATTGCCATAAAACGTACTGTGTTTCAGGAAATGTTTTTGCTCTTTGTCGAGCGAGTAATTTTCAGAGTTTGTCAAAAAATCATAGGCTGCGAGGAAGAATCCACCCGTACCACAAGATGGGTCGGCAATTGTTTTACTCGGCTCAGGCCGTACGCACTCCACCATTGCGCGAATCAATGCCCTTGGGGTGAAATATTGGCCCGCACCCGATTTGGTATCTTCCGCATTTTTTTCTAATAACCCTTCGTAAATATCGCCTTTAACATCCGCACCCATCATGATCCACTGGGTGCTGTCGATCATGTCTATCAAACGATATAATTTGGCTGGGTCTTGAATTTTGTTTTGTGCTTTCGTAAAAATTTGCCCCAACATCCCCTTCTGCTTACCAAGTTCACGCAACAACTCAACATAAAGCACCTCAAGCTCCGCGCCTTTCTTACTGGTAAGTGCTTGCCAGTTATATTGTTTCGGGATGCCAACATCACGGTTGTAGGGCGGCTTGGCATACTCATCCGCCATTTTTAAGAAGATTAGATAGGTGAGCTGTTCAAGATAATCGCCGTAACCTACACCATCATCGCGTAGGGTAGTACAGAAACTCCAGACTCGGGAGATAATAGAGGACGTATTCATGGAGTTTATTCCTTATGGACAAGCATTTGCTTGCCTAAATCAGTTAATCGGTATTTTTGAGTTGGACTGCGGGGAGAATGGGGCTGGGTCATTTCGACAACACCTGAATCCAAAGCGGGTTGTAAGTAGTTCTGCATAAGTGTTGGCCGATGATTAAGTGATAAGGCCTCTAAAAGGCTTTTAGTGCTTAAAGGTTCTTTGGCCAAAGCCTTCAATAAGCGCATTACTTGTTCGGTTACTTGTTCGGTTACCTGCGGAATTATAATAGCATCACGGTTAAATCCATCATGCACTGGCAACCGAATCAAAAAATAACTACGGTCTTCATCGGTTTCAAATACTGGTGCGGGCGAGCCATTGGCCTTCATCACTCGCAGAATTTTGGGAACCCCCGTAGAGCGACCCTCGGTTAAATCCAACTCCTTGAGGAACTCACCAATTCGGCGATTACGATAGCGGCGGCACACTGCATGGCCAGCCTGTAAATCTTCCAGTCGAATTGATCGGTCGGGGCCAGGAAAGCAAATCACGACATTGACAAAACGTAATTTCTGTCCTACAATCCTCATCAATATGACTGGCGCCCCTGCATTTATGCACGCGTCAGTTCTCATTTCTGGCCCTGTAATAGCCATTGTTCCCAATTCTCACAAACGCCGTAGTCCTCCAGCGTTAATATTCCGTTTTGGGAAGCCGGATAGTCACGCAAGTGTTCAACCAGCCTCTTTGTCCAACTTGAGTTAGGACAAATTACAGCCAGCAAATGCCTCATCATGGCAAAGTACATAAAAGGACGCGTGTTTTTCAATTTAGGCCATGTTGGTGGACACGGCGAAAGCTCCAATACATTGATGTTCCACAAACGGCTGTGGTGAGCCGATACATTCCGGATAAAATTTAAACTGCGCAGCCATTTAGCCAGTGTTGCTCCATCGGCAAGACCATATTTTCTCGCAATCTGGTTTTTATCAGCGTACTGCATACCATCAAACAAACGCGACAACAAACCAAAATCCCACACTTCAATTGCCACCCAAACGGGCAAACGTCCATTATATTTGTCTTTATGATGCTCTATAAAAGGTTCGCGCCTTGACCTGTGCAGCATGGTATTGTATTTAGCGAGCCAAAGCTGGTGTTCAGTTTTACCTTCATTCTGCCCATTGGTTTTTACCTTTTTGGCAAAATTGCCATGCAAACAAGCTGGGTTCTCATGGGCACAAGGATCTTTTTTCCCGAGCAAATGCGCCACATCCACCCGGATCGCCATTTCGATGCGCTCCAGTGCATCGAGTGCCAATAGTCGCAATTTCTTATCAAAGACATACAGTTTAACCACCTCTTCATAATGGCTTTTTGGCACGAAATGATCAGCACGGATTGGACGCTTTTGTTGTAAAGAGGCTTTTTTGTCGATTTTGCGTAATGGATACCAGTAGCCACTCAAACGGTAATAACCGATACGAGCCAGATAATCCAGTGCCGCTGCTTCATTATCCACCAGCAGGCGGCGGCTTTTCAGCAAAGCCAGCTGCTCGGCCATGGATTTCCAGGGTTTGAGATTAGCCATTAATTTTGGCCTCCTTTTGAATCATATCAATTTCCGAAGGATTTATCCCCACAAGCGGCAATTGCGGTTGGCCATTCTTTTCAGCCACACCAATCACCACATAGCCACCACCCAAATTATGGAAATCATTAGCGAAGGCGCGGAGCGTATGGAGGATGGCCTGCGGATTCCAGCCTTCCTTGTACTCAATGCGTTCGCTTTCAACGGTGCGGTGATGTAATAGATCGTTGATGTTGATGGGGAGTTTGGGGATCATGTTGCCTCTAGCTCAAAATCTAAGGTAGCGCGTTTGGTGGCTTTTCTCGTACTCGTAACCTGAGCGGTTTTTTCTGCCTTTATGCGCGCTAGCAACTCACTGGCTGGTTCATCATTTGGGTCTTGTGGAACGAGCTGGCCAGAGAAGGCTTTTTTTAGGATGGATTGGCGAAGGGTTTCTGCTTTCAGCAATTGATCTTTAATGTTGCTGGCCGTGGCATCAAGCTCAGATACCTGGAGATCTATTTTTGCTAATATCTGCCGCTGTTCTTCAATGCCACATACAGGTACGACAAAAGACTTTAGCTGAGTAGTATTAATTCGTGGTCGACCAATGCCGTGAATTTCTGATTCAATTTGCTTAAATGCTGCTCGGCTGGATAAATAAAATGCTAGAAAACGTGTATCGTAGCTTTCACCAAAAGTTCGGATACAAAAACAATCAGCTTTATTAATTGCCTTATCTATGGATGGAGGAAGGATTACAACTCTGATCCCTTCAGTAATGAATGAAGAGAAAATAATATTGCCACTAGAAACGGTATGATTTTGGATTTGCTGATATTTTTCTTCACTAACAAACGAATATTTATCTTCAATAAATTGCATTTCACCAATATTTTCTAGTCTGATTACACGAACGCCGTTATCAACATAATCACTACTTTTTAAATTCGAACCAAATGGCCCATCAAAAACATCAGCATTTAAGTCTCCGAGAGTTGCGTACCTCCACTCTTTTGGAGTGATAATGCGCTCAACCAGGCCTAATGGACTTTGCTTGAGCTTCTTCGGCTGAGCCGGCTTTTTCCCTTCCTTGCCACTTACTTCCCACATTTTTACTGCTGCTTGCCACTCTTCCAGTTGCTGCTGGTATCGGGCGTCGCGTTCTTGTTGGATGCGGGTGAGGAGTTGTTCTGGGGTTTCCAGTTTGTCTGCATTTTCCTCACGCCATTTGGCGGTGAATTTGCCTTCAAATGCGTGTTTCAGTACGGCTTGGCGGTAAACCTTGAGTTGTTTGCGGGCAGTTTTTAGTGCGGCAATGCCATTATCTAGCTCGGAGAAGAGTTCTTCGATTTTGGCGACGATGCGCGTTTGTTCGTTAAGGGGCGCAAATACAACAGGAATGCTTTTTAACGCAGCTTGATTTAACTTAAGCCGTGTAGTTCCTGTTACAAAGTCAGAGTAGTTAAATTGGTTTAGATAGTGACAAAGGTACTTGTTAGAAGTGTATGATTTTAAAATATGAGCATGATTGTTTACCCAAAATTTTCCAATTGCAATATATGCTTTTAACTTAGCAGGTTCTAAAAATGGAGCTCCGTCTTCACCAACGAGGACATATTCACCCTCAAAGATGAAGCTATCAATTTCGCCCACCTTTCCAGTTGCTCCATAGTATGCATACAGTTGCAAAGACTCTTTTCCAGCGATTCGTGCATTTCTTTCAGTATTATTAATTGGTATCCGCTTTGAGTCTAAGATTTCGCAAATACTATCTAATGATGTAATTAACCAATTTGAGGGTAATTTCATTGATTTAATATCCATCACGCCACCAACTCCCGATTCAATTCATCCATCACCCAATCCATACGATCGCCAAACAACTGATGCATCCGCCCCAAGCCTCCTTGCGCATTAAAAGGGGCCATACTCAGATCATCGCGCTCAACATGGGCGGAGCTGGCGATATGATCTCTGATTAATTTCAGCCAATCCATTTGCTGTTCGTTAAACTTGCTACTGTTACCGGAGTGATATCGCATAATCCAATTCTGAAAATTCTTTCTAACGGTTTTGTTAAACGGGGCAATACAGCTATCGATGTTACACACACGGCGGATCAATGCCACCAAAGCGGTCAATTCGCTTATGGGGTTCTCACCCTGATATTTGTCGAGGTGTGCATATGCTTGCCAGACGCGCAGCGAAGCGAGTTTTGGTCGATCATGCCTGAGCTGTTCCAGCAGAGCTTTGATTTGCGGGTAGGTGACCTCAGAGCGTCGTGCTGGGGTATGAAAATAAATACTCAGGGCATCGATTTTATCGGCGTGTTCTCGAAGGTACTCGGCAAATTCCTGGGTTAATACCCGGGCATTCTCGGTGGCTTCACCAGCCCATTCGGCTTTGATTACGGTGTCCAAATCGTCATGAACAATGGTTTGTTCTTTGTCACGGCGAATCGTGTCAATCAGCTCAATCAGTTCGCCATTAAATATATTGGCGACTTGGTTCACTAATACTTTTTGTGCTTGGTCGCGGGCAGTATCGCCGGGATTGGTGCCTACTGGCTGGCCAGCGATTTCCAAGGCTTTTTGCTCCACACGGTCACCATCAATGGCATTCAATAGTTCACCGACGATCATCAATAGCGGCTTGCCGCCGGTTTTTTCGGCAATGCGGGCGCGTTCTTGGTCATCAAGTTGTTTATCGAGCCGTGCCAAACGGCCCGCAAGAGAAGAGACCGTATCGCTGTCACTTGCCCCCATCATCACGCCCATTGCCAAATCTTTGAGCGATACACCGAGTTTGGTGATCAACGGTTGGCTGGCTGTTTTGAGTGATTTGGTGACGCCAATCGCATCGACAATCACGTAATGCGTTTTTGCGCTTTGTGCCGAGGGCGTGACTTTTTGCAGACTGTCTTTATCCAGTGTGCGGGTGCCGCGGCCTTTCATCTGATCGAAGTAATTTCTGCTTTTCACATCGCGCATAAAGAGCAAGCATTCTAAGGGTTTGACATCGGTGCCCGTGGCAATCATATCGACGGTGACGGCAATGCGCGGGTAATAGTCGTTACGGAATTGGGCCAGCACCGATTTTGGGTCTTCACCTTTTTCTATGATGTTGCCATCGCTATCCGTTTTGTCGTTAGCCGCACGATAAGTTACTTTTTTGCAGAATCGATTACCCTCACCAAATTCTTCACGCACAGTTTGGATAATGTCGTCGGCATGGCTGTCAGTTTTGGCAAAAATAAGCGTTTTTGGTATTTCCTTACGGCCAGGGAATATTGTGGGTAAAGCCTCTTTAAAGGCACGTATTACCGTGCGGATCTGGTCAGGATTGACGATGCTTCGGTCTAGTTGCTTGCCCATGTAGCTCTCGTCTTCATCCTGCATTTCCCAACGTTTAAGACGAGTCATGCGCTCGCGCTTTTCCACCTGCTGTTTAGCGGTAATCTTTCCACCTTGTTCGGTTTTTTCGGTTTCAATCACAAAGATCTCATTACCGACGTTGACACCATCGGCTACGGCTTTTTCGTGGTTGTACTCGCTGACCACGTTTTTGTGGAAAAAGGCGTAGGTGCGGTCATCGGGGGTGGCAGTCAAGCCCACCAGATAAGCATCGAAGTATTCCACCACCTGTCGCCACAGATTATAGATGGAGCGGTGACATTCATCGATGATGATGACATCAAAAAACTCCGGTGGAATTTTTTGATTATATACCACTGGTAAGGGTTCTTTCGGGCGGATGTACTGTTCTGCCGGGTTTTGCTCTTCGGATGCTTCGTCAAGCGGTTCATCTTTCAGTATGGAATACATACGCTGGATGGTGCTGATGCACACCTGAGCATCTTTGGCGATGTATGGGCTTTTCAGCCGCTGTACAGTATAGAGTTCGGTGAATTTACGGTTATCGTCATTAGGCAAAAAACTCATAAACTCTTGCTCTGCCTGCTCCCCTAAGTTCTTTGTGTCTACAAGAAATAGAATGCGTTTAGCACTCACAGGCTCCCTTAACAGGCGGTAGCTGGCAGTGATGGCAGTAAAGGTTTTGCCTGCACCAGTGGCCATTTGCACTAATGCGCGAGGTTTGTCTTGCTTGAGGGATGCCTCTAAATTAGTGATTGCTATAATTTGGCAATCGCGGAGACCATCCGTTTTAAAAATGGGGAAATCTTGCAGGCGGCCACGCAGACTTTTACTTTCACGTACCCATTTAGCGAGTGTTTCAGGACAGTGAAAATTAAACACCTCTCGTGAACGTGGATTTGGGTCTAAGCCATCGGTGAATCGGGTGAGCACTCCGGTACTTTCATACACAAAGCGCAATGGCAGGCTGTTATTGACCCACTTTAGTTTCGCGTTGGCATAACCTGCGGATTGCTCTTCAACGGTCGTGATTTTCTCGCCCCAATATTTGGGCTTGGCTTCAATTACACCTACGGCTTGTTTATCAACAAACAGCACATAATCAGCAGGGCCAACATCGGTTTGATATTCGCGTACGGCCACGCCTAGTGCGGCAGAAAAATCGATATTTTTTTTATCCTGAACAACCCAGCCCGCTTTTTTGAGCAGGGCATCTATTTCATCGCGGGCTATTTGTTCCGGATTTTGGTTGACCATATTTACTTCCTTGTTGATTGATCTGCATTTGAAGAGTTAGTGCGCTCCAATAGCTCGCCGATCTCGCAACCAAATAATTCACATAACTTGTCTAGAGCTTGTAGGTCGACCTTTTGTGCAGTCTCCTTATAGAGCAAGGTCACTGTGGCTCTACTCAACCTGCTTTCTCTGGCAACATCGGCAATACGCATCTTGTGTTCGCCCATCATGCGAGCGAGATTACAACGGATCATGGTTTCAACCTCTAGCAGTTAGATGTTTGGAATAGGGTCAAATAATACCACGATTTGTAGGCTTTTATAATATTTTGTGAGTTAAAACTTCATTTTGTGGGTCTGATTTTAATTTTTACTCAAACAACAGCATCACTGAAGGCTTTTTATTGTCCAAATATTTTAAGATAGGAGAACAGGATTATATACCCATCGCACTTCAAGATGCGAATACTCGAAGTTCTGTGCTAACTGGAAAAAGCCCCTCTCCCTAGCCCGCACAGCTTCGATATTAATGAAGTGGAAAATACGTACGTTTAGCTGTGGGGAGAGGGAACTGACAGCCGGATTGTGCCAAACTCCAATTTCATACCCTGCTCTACTTCAATATCCATTTCTTCATTCTTTTAATACTTTTTCGAATAACAACACCCACTTCATTTGCTGAGTCTTTCAATATTTTTTGATTAATTTCAAGTTCAATCCCAAGATATTGTTCTGGTGTAAACTGTTTACGCAAATACGTGGTAAAACCATCGCTGCTGCCCCGATAGGGATAATTAGCACGAACCCGCCAAGTGGGTGCCAAATCGAGTAATTCCTGCTGCCACTGCCCACAAAACTGTTTTTCTAACGGACGGCGCGAATCATACAATAAGCCAACTTCGGCCTCGCGGATTTTACCATCAAGTTCAGGCGTAAATGAATGAATCGAGAGGTGAATGACTCTTTGCTCTCTATTTATGGCGTCTGAAATGTTCGCCTCAACACCATTCCGATAAGAATAATAATACTGCCACAATACCTCTTCTTTTTGGGTACTGGATAGATCACAAGTAAATTCTGACCATAAACGAGGATGTCCAGGAGAGCGATTCAACTCGACAAATAAACGGCTGGTAGTGGCAGAATGATAGAAATCAGCTAATTTTGCTTCCTCCAATAATGTAAAAACAGAAAGTGCACCAATATCATATCCTCTGTGCGTTGCGAGCTCCGTAGCTGCTTTAGCAAATAAATACCGATAATCTTCGGGAATATCATTTCCACCATGCTCGCAGGTGATAAATAATGCGGGTATTGATGTTGAGTTACTCAAACAATCGCCCCTGAGCTAGGCAGTTAGCAAGCTCACGATAAATATCCCGAATCATCTCCGGTGAACAATCATGCCTTACACGACGAATAATACGCTCTGATAAATTCCCCTTTTCTAAAATCCACTCTATCGATTTTTTCACCTCAAGCTCGTATTCGTCATATTCATTAAAAATTTCAGTGTAGATATGCTGCCAAAGCTCGCCTACGGTTGCAGAACTTCCCGCAAATCCAAATGCGCCCAAATAAGCAGAATTTTGAATGATCGTTGACTGGCCATTCTGTATCACATCACGCCAAATTTTGCTCAAACCTTGTTCTGACCACTCTGCTTGAGATGAAAAATCTGACCAACGCTCATCCGTGATGGCTCGCAAGGTTGAAACCAGCAGTGCAATAATCCCCAAATCGGCTCGAGGGTTTTCTTGAATATCCAAAATTCGGATTTCAATGGCATGGCGATCAAAGCGAGCAATCGCGCCTCGTGAGTTTAGCCATTCAAATTGTAAAATTTTATCTGGATCGTAGGGAGCAATATCCGCATAAATTCGCTTTAATACAAACTCCTCATAATCTGCTCTGGAAAAAATTGCCTCAGGCACAACATGCCCGGTAATGGAGGGAATTTTTGCCTGGTTAGTCAGATAATACTGTAATCTCGTATCCTGCATACCAGTCAGCTTGCCGTCCATGATAGGTGTACTGGCTGATAATGCTGGCATAAGGGGTAATAATAGACGGATAGCGGTATGTAACACAGCAAATTCTGTATCAGTGGCAAAAGGCAAATTGAGATGAGTGCTTTGCAGATTTGACCAACCGTGACCTCGACAATCAAAAATTTTATTAAAGGCAAAATAAATATCGCGGCAACCGTGAGGCCATAATTTCGTTTCGGTATCAGGATTCATTAATGGATGCGCACCAGTCGGCATGAGCATCGCCTGTTCTGCTTTCAATATTTGATTAATATAAGTGACATTTTCTTGAAATTTATTAGCTAGGCCATATAAGCTGGGAGCAGGTCCATTTGTCTTCAACTCAAGAACATGCAATACCAGCTCGTTTGACCAAGCAATTTCATCTCGCTCAAAGTCTCCAGTTAACTCACCCCCTACCTTTTTTAGTAATTTATCAACGTGGGGGTAAACAGCTAAGTCAGGCTCTTTTACCAGCATATATTCCATTTCAACGCCATAACCCTCAAAGAGATGAAGTGGTTCAGGCGTCTGCTCTGTTTGTTCATAGACAGACGTTGGATCATCACATTTTTCCATTGTATATTGCCTTATTTATTCTTGGTTTAATGACAGCAGCTTTTCCAATTCTGGATAAAGGATAACCTGCTGTCGCTTCAATTCAAGACGTCGCAAAAATGACTGCATAAGCATTTTATACAGTTTATCCTTTAAGATAAAATCTTCATTCCCGGCATCAATATTGGGATTATCATTAATTTCGATCACTAAAACTTTATCATTAACCTGCTTGAGATCAACACCGTATAACCCATCACCAATCAAGTTTGCAGCACGCAGAGCTGTTTTAATTACTTTTTCCGGCACCTCATCTAAAGGAACGCCTTCTGTATTTCCCCATTCATGCTTGACTTTATCATCTGCCCAGCTACAGATTTGCCAATGATCTTTTGCCATATAATACTTACAGGCAAAAATAGGTGTTCTATCAAGTATACCGATTCGCCAATCAAACTCTGTTGGGATGTATTCCTGACAAACGATTAAATCAGAAGTGTTTAAAAAACGATTGATTTCTTCGGTAAACTCTTCCATCGTCGTTGCCTTGACCACACCCTGCGACAAACAACTATCCGGTTGCTTCAAAACACAAGGTAAACCAAGTTCTTCTACAATATCGTCTTTATTATCTTTATGAACAATGATAGTTTTTGGGGTAGCAATGCGCGCTTTGTGCAACATCTCCGATAAGTACACTTTATTTGCACACTTAACAATCGAAATAGGATCATCAATGACAATCATCCCCTCTGCATATGCGCGACGGGCAAATCGGTAGGTGTAATGATTCACGGATGTGGTTTCACGAATAAACAAGGCATCAAAATAGGAAATACGGTTATAGTCTTCTTTTGTAATAAACTCTACGTTGAATCCGGTATTTTCTGCTGCCTCTGCAAGATGCTGCAGTGCTTTTTTATTAGATGGAGGCTCTTTATCATCAGGATTTATCAAAATAGCCAGATCATAAATGGTAGGTGTTTTACGAGCACCATTATGTCGCTTTTTATTGAAAAACTCTGTTGCAAACTCCGCTACAAAAGGTTGATGCCCCTCTTTAATTTCAGTAATGGGAACAGCAGAAATATCTTGTAAAATCCACTTTTTTTTGCGAATAAATTGCGCTCTTAGTAAAGGTGCGGGGAAAAGTGCATACAACTCTTTGGCCAATTTATCATAGGTATGGGTGATGTTGTGGCCGAAATAAATACTTAATGTAAATTTGTCACTCATTAATCTGGCAAATTTGCGTTGAATCATATCATCGATATCATCAGAAATAACACGCGTGATGCTGGGAGACTTTAAATCCTGAATCGTCGTAATATTGGGAAAAACTTTATGCCCCCGAGCCTCAGCCAAGAGAGAGACATAATAGCCATAAGTCTGATACTTGTAAGAACGGCACAAGTTAAAAACTCTTAGACCACGCATTTCTGCATAGCGCTCATCCATTAAGTAGGTCTTCGCAGACACCACCTCAATGTCATCTGCAGCATAGATCCAATCTGACTTCTTGCTCACTACTAGTAGATTACGCATAAACAACACCTCATGTGTTGGAAAGTAAGTCCCTATCCGATAACCCTGCACCTGCATCTTTTTTAAGCTAAATATGGCAAAAAGACGCAGGTGCGGGGTATCGGTCTATCCTTTCTCAATAATTAAAAAATTAGCATCGTATGTCAGGATACCCAGCATAATCGAATTAATCAAGCGATTAACTTTGACTGAATAATATTGCTCGTTAAACTCGGGATGTTCCGGCGAAGGATCCGCCACGAGAACCCGATCTCTTTCTTCATTGTAACCACAAAGCACGACAAAATGACCACAGGGTTTCCCTCTGACATCATCCGGTCGGGTGGTGAAATCATCGGGAGCAACTTCGCGTGCACTTTGATACAAATAAGTTGCACTCAATCCTGTCAAAATAGGCAGCCCTTTTCGAAAATACTTTGAAAGAAGACTTGATGTCAAGTCTTCAAAAGCAATTTTGCCACCTAATTTTATAAATTCAATATAAGAGGCTGATGCTCGGCTAAGTTTACCTGAAGATTTCACTTTCGCCTGTTTTTTCAATTTTTCAATAATATGTTCAGAAATTTCCCCCTTTGGAACAGCAAACCATGTGGGATCAAACACATTAATATTATAGGTGTAAATAACTGCCTTATAACCTCGTTTTAAAGCATGAGTAGCCAGAAGCACCCCTAGTGTTCCACCACCATCAACATAAACCACTTCATCGACTACCTGGTCAAGTGAAATATTATCTCCATAATATTGATAAATCGCATGGAGACTAGTTGGACCACAGGTCACATTAGTGGGCTGGTTCAGAATTTTAATGGGTATCATAATATCGGTTTCCTATAGTCGATACCAGATTTGCGTTCTTCCAATAAATGAAAATCCCAAATAACCACGCACTTTCATCGTCTTGCCATCAGCTGAAAGGAGAATTTTGCAAGAGTACCTTCTACCACTCTCTGGATCAACAATTTTTCCTCCCAACCACTCTAAGGGATTTTCTGGATTTTGCGCTAACCCTGTAAGTATAGTCATTCCTAGAATTTTTTTATTATGCAAATTTCCAGAGCAGCGCACACATAGATCATTAGGACCTTCGCCTGGACGAAAATTGATTTTAATTAACTTACCCACTAATTGATTTTGCTCATTGAGCTGGATATAAACAATACTCCGCTTAGTATTGGTAACATCATCAATCGTTTGCCAAGAACCGACTGGGTTAGGTATCGATGCTAGAGGAGAGGAAGAGGCAAGGCCTAATCTACAAAACAAAAAAATACTACTGAAGACACAAACTAACAAGATGATTAATTTTTTCATAGAGCTATCCAACAACAAGATACTCCATTGTACTTCAAGATCAGGCAAATTCAAAAAAGTCTCAAAATTAAATTTGCAATTTATACGTGATCACGTATACTTAGTTTTAAGAGTGTTTTCAATGTTATCGCACTTCGGACCGATAAATTAAAAAAAGGATTAGGGTTAGTTATCATGGTGTGCAGGCCTTTTAAAGATAAAAGGAAGCCTAAAATTATACGACCCGTATCCACCTACTGAGCGTGGGTTCTGAAGTAGAAACATGAAAACACTCTGTTTTTTTGCCTGCTATTTTTTACTTTTTTTCCATTTAAATTCATCCATTTTTTGCAATAAGTAGTCTGCACGGAGCTGTAATTGTAGCCCTCCTTAGCGTGCAATGAGGGGTGAACAAGCTCTGCCCCTCAATAAGTCTGTAAATACAAGCGTTCGTTTAAGTTCATTTTATCCGTAGAGTGCGATGAAATAATCATTACGCAGCAGGTGGTGCAAGTGTCTTGTTATGCTCTCTGTAATCTTCATACCCCTTAACAAAAACTTGCTTATTTTCTTTTCTGGAATAAAACTTCAATTGCCTCGCTTTGGCAGAAAAAACAACATCTCTCAGCTCCTGCCTCAAGGTCGCAGCCGCAGATGGCGCTGCATCTGCAGCGATATTTCTAAGCTCGGTAGCACGGAATTGCGCGAATTTTTTGAAATGATTCCATGATACTGCCTCGTTAGTCGAGAAAAGTCCAAAGGTCAACACTTTTGCTATTTTATTTCGTGTACGATGTCGGCGATGGTGCGCAATAATCGCTGTTCTTTTAATGAAACCAGTCACATTTCTGCAGTCAACCTTGCTGAAAGCTTCATCAATCTGTTTTTTCAGCTTGCTGTATAAAATAACTTTATCTTGAACCGATGACTTTAAGTGTTTAAATGTATCTGGATTATTAAGATCATAAGTATCTGTCCTCTTTATCTTCAATAAACGCTTTATATCATTGTCAATAAAGTTGCTGAGCTTTTTCATAAGACGCAATTTTGTAGCATCGTTATCTTCCAAGCATTCCTGTATAAGCGGCTGATTCCAGTGTTCAGGCTGCTTACCAGAAACATCCTGCTTGATAAACTGGTTTTTAGCACTCTTTAGATCTTCTTCATCATAAATATTCTCTGAAATTACTGAGCGGTAGGCAGGAGTGCCCACATTATTAGTAAGCATAAAATCAGCATTTTTGGCAAGAAGATCATGGACAGTTGCCGAATTGCGCGCATAAAAAAGCGGTGAAGAACCGGTATTATCCTGAATATCAACCGCAATGCCTTCCTTATTGAGCAGGCACTCAAGTAAATCAGGCTGCTCCGGAGCAATCCCCACAGCAAAATGGAGCGGTGCTCTACCAAATTGCCGACTTTTTAAATTGATATCCGCACCATGGCGTTCAATAAATATCTCAATTGTTTTATCCAAATCTGGATAATTAACATTATCCAGTGCAATCACCAACAATTCATTTGCAACCGCTCGAGTCAAGAACTCTTCATCCAGCATGTATATATATCTTCGAGCATTATTACAATCGTTGTCAAAAAGCCGCGCCCCTCCATGCACCAATAATTTTACCATATCAAGATTATGTCTTGCCTGATATACCAATGAACCATCAGGAACCAGGTAACTAACATTCGCATTTTTATTAATAAGTGTGTTCAATAAATCCATATCTTGCCTGGATATGGCAACCTGAGCTGCTCTTTGAGATGAGTGTCTTCCATACGTATTTACGTTAGCGCCACGGGCAATGAGATCTTTGATTAAATCAATATCAGGGTTCAGCGTATCTAAAACAAGCGCTAAAATCGCCGTCACATTAGCCTCTGTCAGCAATTCATCTTTGATAAGGTAATGGATACGATCTTCATCTTGGATTTTTCCAAAAAACGAAACACCTGCCTCAATCAATGCCAGTACAATATTGATGTCGGTAGTGCAAAATATAGGTAGAATATCTTCCATATCTGGCGTATTTAAATAATCACTCTTGATTTTAAGTAATTCATTAGGTGGTAAATTAACATTTTTATCGTCATAGCGTTTTTTAGTTTTCTCTACTGCTTGATTGGCAGCTTTACAAAGCTTGCGGATTAGTGAAGGATTATTGTGCATAGCAGCAATATGAGCAATGGTTCGTCCTGATTTTTCGCCTCGAACATCCGCATCTGCACCTAGTCTTCGTAGCGACTTTATCGTTTTCAGTAAGTTTGGATAAGTCAGATTATCAAGAATAATAGCTAATAATTGTGTTGCATTAGCAGAAGTAATTACTCGTTGATTATTAAGATAGTCAAACGCCGTCCATTCATTACAAATTTGGAAAAGATCAGCCCCACCACGCACTAAAATCTCAACGGTCTCAATATCCTTTGCAAAAAACAACGGAGGATAGGCATTGTTATTTCTCAGTCTAAGATTAAAATCAGCACCTCTATTGGCAAGCTCTTGTAAGAGCGGTTTGTGAAAGGCCTTAACAACAGCATGGGCAGCCGTGCGACCACTCTTTACTCCCTGTATATTGACATCGGCACCAAGTTTAATCAGCTCCCAAATCGAAGAGAGCCCTGAAGCAGGACGATCAAGGATGAGAGACAAAATTGCTGCCGCATTTTCCTGGTTAATTACTCCGCGTTCGATCAGCTTTTGTAGAACAGTTTGCTCAGGAGCAAACTCGCGATCAGGATCAGCACCCTTTTCAATTAGCAATTTAACTGTATCCACGTCGAGTGCCATAGACAGCGCGGAAAAAGAGACTCTTTTTTGTGGGTCAACAACCTCACCAGGCTGCATTAAGGAGTCAGACATGGACTCCTTATCTAAAATATCGATATCAGCACCATAGTCGAAAAGAACATTAATAAAATCACGATCGCCATTCATGGCGGCACTGTGCAGAGCAGTAAAACCTGTATTAATATCCTTAGCATTCACATTCGCACCATAGTTAACACAAAGCTTCAAAAGCTTGATATTTGCTTTTTGTGTTTTCGCCAGCTCTGCTGTGAACACATCGGTGATGACTTTATTATCAATTATCCCCGCGTCAAAAAGATGCTGAAAAAACACTTTTCCATCTGCACCCTTCCTTTCAGGATCGGCACCGACTTCAAGCAATGCAGTGATCGTATCGGCCTTTAGAGCGTAAAATAAAGGTGAGCGAGAAAAAATTCTCTCTTTGAGATTCAATTTTGCCTTTCGAATCCCCAATGTTTTTATAAAGGAAATATCATTTTGTTGTGCAGCAATGTGTAATACCGATAGACCCGAGATTTCACCTTGTGTATTGATATCAGCTCCTGAGTCAATCAGTCGTTTAATAAACTGGATATTCGGAAAAGGCGAATCCAATAGGGCACTCAAAAGTATGGTTTTATCTTGCTCATTTTGAAGTTGTTCAAAAAGCATATCAAAAAGCGATTTTGTAACGCGTTCAACTGAAGTCGTCCAATTTAAATCAGCCCCTCCCTTTATCAAAATTTTTGCCATCTCAATATTGTTATGTACGTAATATAATGCGGGAGCCCTGGGATTTTTGGCTTTAAGATTAAAATCAGCACGCTTATTAGCTAGTTTTATTAACAATGCGCGGTTACCCTGGTCTGCCGCAACGTGTGCTGGTGAAAAACCGGAATTTTCTCCCTGTGTATTAATCCCTGCTCCCGAATTAATCAATGTCTCGATGACATCAATATCAGGCTTTTCGCTGTCCAGCACAATAGCCAAAACAGCAGTGGCATTTTCAGCGGTAATGATCTCCTCGGCAAGAAGATAATTCAGTGCAGATAAGCCCTCGGCATTGGTGCAAGCAAGATTAGCATTGCCCTTAAGCAGGGCTTTGACCGTTTTTATACTCTTGGCTAAAAACAAAGGCGGACAACCATCACTATTTATTCTGTTGAAACCGGTTTTTTCACGCGTTTGAGCTAATTGTTCAATAAAGTTGACATCCTCTTCCACAGCAGCAACATGAACCACTGTTCTTCTTGTTCTTGTGCCTTGTGTATTTGGGTTAGCTGCAAATTGATTGCTAAAAAGCTTAATCAGGATTATGTCCTGTGGCACTACATCAAGCGCTAATGCCAACAATTCGTTTACATTATCTTGAGTAATCACACTGGCTCTAAGAAATTGATTCCAAAGGGTGCTCCCATCATGCGTCTCAGTAAAATTGCGACCTTTACGAATGTGTTTTTTTAAATTTGGCAAGGTGTAAATTGATTCAGTTTTCTTGGTTTTTTTAAATGGTGATAAAAAGTTCGTTTTCTCGCCAGAGGTAGCGCTTTTTAGTTTTTGCTGCTGTTCGCGCGATAAAAGTTTTTTTATACTTTTCTCACCTCCCACCAATTTTATGATGTCTTTTATTGATGCAATATGATTTTTAGGCTCGTCAGATTCTAAAATACCGATGAGCACATTGTGGGCATTACCTTTGTTAATTAATCCACTTTGAGTAAAGCCCAACCAGGGTGTCGTCTGTGACCGATCTTTCTGATGTAAATTTGCTCCCCCTTTTACCAGCGCAATCACTATTTCTATGGTGTTGGCGTAGAAAAGTGGACAAGCTCCATTTTTTGCAGGAAGGTTAAAATCGGCTCCACTGCTAACAAGAGTAACAATGATTGCGATATTGTTCCTGAATGCAGCAAGATGAGCCACTGTCCAGCCATTTTCACTGGATTGCGTATTCACCTCTGCTCCGTTGGAAATGAGTTCATTAATTGTTGGAATATCCGCATTTCCTCCCTTATCAAGTTCTTTACTGAGAGCCTCATTCAACTGTTGCACATTGGTTTTTTTTTCAGCTTGTCGTTGTTTTTGAATGTTCAAACTATGTTGGTAGAGCTCACTCATCCGAGGTGACATCAAATATTGCGCTATTTGCTTCTCAACATCCGAAATGGTGCAATCACTTTTCAAAATAAGCGGTAATACTGAGCCCTTCATGAGTTCCAAGTATAAAAACGGCACGTCCATTTTTGAATACGGTTGTTTTTCAATATCAAGATTTAATTTGGTAACCAGCATATGGGCAAGCGTCGAGCGCGAAGTCGTTCCCTGCGTATTTAAAGGCGCGCCTTGTCGAACCAGTGCTATAATGATTTCCAAATTCACGATGTTATTCTGGCGGTCCATTTCCTGCCCTTTTCCATTGTCGGTAATTTTGGTAGGCGCTTTTTTGTTGAGCTCAGCTCGAAGCAGTTGTTCTGGTGTAGCCAGATGGTTCTCGAGTAAATGCACATATGCAGGAACTTTTTTTGAGTTAAGTTTTAGCAGCTTCATTAACTCAAGAAGTTTTGTTTGATGCTTTGTATATCTAGATTCTAATTGCTCTAGCAGATTAATTATGTTTTCTTTATCCTGCCACTCAGGTAAATCTTGCTCACTAATTAGCTTCGAGCTTCGTAAGTAATTAATAACTTCATTTTTTTGAGCAAACCCGCCCTCTATTTCCCCAATTAGTCTATTCAGGTTACCGATTTGAGTAGACATGTCTGTATTCAATTTCTTAAGCAACTCATTCATTGCAGTACTATTTGCCTGAGGCAAATCTTGTTCTTTAACCAGCCTATTTTTCACTAAATACCCAGAAACAATGTCTGCAACAAGCTTTTCCATCTTTTCAAATGTCGTTGCTTCTAACACCTCAACTGGCTTTGCCAATTTTTTATCATTTAAAAAAGTGAAAATTATTTCTGATTTTGTATTTAATATGGAAAGATCAGCGCCGTTTGAAACCAAGAGCTCAATCATGTCTGGACTGGATGGAACCAGGAGAAGTGGAAGCAAAAAATGATCATTCGCACTGGTAATATTGAAATCAAGCGTATTTTTTTCCAAGAGCTGTTTTACAACTGATAAGTTATTTTGGGATACTAAAACATGAAGCATTGTCCATCCATCGCTGTGAATACTCAACTCTGCTCCATTGGAAAAGCAATTTAGACAAACCTCGGAACTTGCTTTATCCTTTTTTGCCAATTCAGCTAAAAGGATTTTTTGCCATTTTTCTTTTAGGGTGCTATTTATTTCCTTTTTAATGTTTATTAGTGCAAGGCGTCTTTTTGGTTTTGCTCTTTTTTCAATTTCATTTGTCTCTTCCAACGCTCTCATCAAAAAAGGATGAACAATTTCGAGATCCTCTGTCGATTCTATAAGATCGAGAATTTGATTTTTTATAGCTTCTTTATCAAATTCACTTTCATTGGCTATTACAACACATGAGACGATCCTTGCTATTCCTGCTTCTCTTTTTATTTTTTCCAATAAATGGCTTCTTGTTGCTTTAATTTCATCAGGCATTGCCTTATTTTTATCTAAAGAATCAATCAAACGAAAATGAATAATGCCAATATCCTGAGTTGATTCAACAAGCTCAAGGATTTGTCGTGTTATATCAACCGGATCAAGTTCATTTGCATTGAGCAACTTGGCAATTATTTCTATTTCAGGAGCAAGTTCCATATCACGACAAATGATCTTAACGGCAGTAAGTTTTTTTTGCTCTTCCGAATCAAGATTCTCTTTCTGTAAATCTCCCCACAATTTATTTAAAATACGTATCTTATTGGGTTCGATAGGATCAATGCCAATAACAATATAGGCTTCTTGTAAATTCATGGAGTGACCTCGCTTGGTATTTTCTTAAGAGTTTATTAGAGAGTCTAGTTGATTTATATTAAGTCATTATTAAATATCTGTGCCAAACTACATCATCTCCAATTCCTGTTAAGAATACCATAATCTGTACATTAAGTAAATATAAACAACCATAACACGCATTAATTAAATTTTCAAATAAACATACTGGCCCATCGCACTTGAGATTTCGGGATTTGTATACCCAATCAGATTCAAAACACTGGTTTTAGCTTCTGAAAATTATCATTAATTCGACTCTTCAAATCGGAAGAAATAGAGCTCCATGTTTCTAAAAA
>JABEVJ010000271.1 GCA_013043985.1 Legionellales bacterium
ACTTCACAATATGAGTAACTATTGCTCGTTTTTATAATATTACCTGACATAAAATAACCGCGTCATAAACTTAGCATTTTGAAGTATCTTGGGTATATTAAACCACATACAGTAAGTCAAAAATGGAAAGCGGCTTCCTGAAGTACGATGGGTATATGCTGCTCGCCACTTTTTAAAGCTTCGACAATTGCTTTTGCCCCTGCAATGGTCGCAGCATAACAAATTCGCTGGTGCAATGTAGCAATTCGGACAGTAGAGGAATCAGCAATGGTCGTATTTCCACTGGCGGTATTTACCACAAAAGTCACTAACTGATTTTTAATCAAATCCAACACATTAGGCCTGCCTTCATGAACCTTTGCAATCAAGGTAAAGGGAATGCCCCATTCACTTAATGCACGTCCTGTGCCAAAAGTGCATGTTAATGTAAATCCTAATGCAATCAAATCATTAGCGAGAGATTTAAGCATCAGCTTATCTTCATCTCGCACACTTAGAATAACGTTGCCTGGTTTTGGTAAGGCTATTCCAGCAGCAAGCATCGCTTTGCCAAAGGCCTCGCCAAAATTGTTTGCCCAGCCCATGACTTCACCAGTTGATTTCATTTCAGGACCTAATAGAGGATCAACTCCAGCAAATTTGGCAAATGGAAAAACAGGCAATTTAATGGCAATGCCGCGAGTTTTGAGCTTGAAACTGTCATGGCATTTTTCTACTGGAATTGAAAAGCGTACAAATAAATCCGGTAATTTTTCTCCCAACATAACATGGGTTGCAAGCTTGATAAGCTGTACACCTGTTGCTTTAGCCACAAAAGGCATGGTGCGTGAAGCACGAGGATTGACTTCCAACACGTAGATCTGCTTATCTTGAATAGCAAATTGAACATTCATCAGTCCAATTACCCCGATAGCAAATGCCAATTGCGTGACTTGCTGACATAAAGCTTGTTGTACTGATTCGCTCAAATTAAATGGCGGCAGGCTACATGCTGAGTCACCTGAGTGAACGCCTGCTGGCTCAATGTGCTCCATTAAGCCAGTGATGAGGACTGTTTTTCCATCACAAATGGCATCAACATCAACTTCAATAGCATTATCTAAAAATTGATCAATCAGAATAGGGCTGTTAGAGACAATATTGAGAACGTGCACCAGATAATGCTCAAGGGTTTCTGCATCGTACACAATTTTCATTGCTGAACCGCCTAACACAAAAGAAGGACGAACCAGCAGCGGATATTGCAGTTGATTGGCAGCGATAATGCCTTCTTCTAAGTTAGTGATAGCCATACAATTTGGTTGGCGAAGTCCTAAATCTTGTATCAATGCTGAAAATTGCGCTCGGTCTTCCGCTATATCAATATGTTCTGGCTTGGTTCCTAATATCTTGAAACCCGCTTTTTGAATTGCGTGAGCCAGTTTGAGCGGTGTTTGCCCACCTAATTGCAAAATCACGCCATCAGGTTGTTCTGATTCTAAAATACTGGAAACATGTTCAAATGAGAGTGGTTCGAAATACAAACGATCGGTTGTGTCATAATCGGTAGATACCGTTTCAGGGTTGCAATTGATCATAATTGATTGATAACCAGCCTCACGTACGGCATAAACAGCATGTACGCAGCCATAATCAAATTCAATACCTTGACCAATTCGATTAGGCCCGCTGCCAATGATAACTATTTTAGGTTTGTTTTCAACCCGGGCTTCACAAGTGTTTTGATAAGTGGAATACATATAGGCTGTTGATACGGCAAACTCAGCTGCGCAGCTATCAACGCGTTGATAAGTCGGCTTAATATGATAAGATAATCGGGTTTCTCGTATGAGTTCTTCACTGGTATTGAGAAGCTGAGATAAACGTCTATCTGAAAATCCGACTTTTTTGAGTGCCAGCCAATCTATCTTTTCCATTGTTAATAATTGATTTTCAATAGAGATAATTTCTTCAATCTGCCTTAAAAACCAAGGGTCAATATAACTTAAATGATGTATTTGTTCGACGGATAAGCCTAGGCGAAATGCATCCCCAAGATAAAAAAGCCGATCGGCCCCGGGATTTTGCAATGCTGCTCTGATGGTTTCTGATGCGTTAGGTTGTGCTAAATCAAGCTGGGGTTCAAAACCAGAGAATCCTGTTTCCAAACTGAGAATTGCCTTTTGTAGAGCTTGCTGAAAGTTTTCACCTAAGGCCATGACTTCACCCACAGATTTCATTTGAGTCGTTAATGAGGCATCAGCTTCAGGAAATTTTTCAAAATGAAAACGTGGTAATTTAACGACTGTGTAATCAATTGACGGTTCAAAAGAGAAGGGAATCGAGGAATAGGTCATATCATGGCGTATTTCATCGAGCGTATAGCCAACCGCCAGCTTCGCCGCTACTTTTGCAATTGGAAAACCCGTTGCTTTTGAAGCCAAAGCAGAAGAGCGAGAGACGCGGGGATTCATTTCAATCACTAACATGCGGCCTGTGTGAGGCTCGATGGCAAATTGTACATTTGCACCGCCTGTTTCAACACCAATCTCACGTAAAACCGCTATCGCTGCATTGCGCATGGCTTGATATTCTTTATCAGTCAAGGTCTGTGCTGGCGCGACAGTGATTGAATCACCTGTATGAATACCCATGGCATCGAAATTTTCAATCGAGCAAACAATAATCGCATTATCATTTTTATCACGAACCACTTCGAGCTCAAATTCTTTCCAGCCTAAAATTGATTCCTCGATTAACAACTCATGATTGGCAGATAATTCAAGTCCGCGTTCACAAATGGCCTGAAATTCATCAAAATGATAAGCGATCCCGCCGCCACTTCCGCCAAGGGTGTAGGATGGACGAATAACGACGGGAAAACCAAATTGTTTTTGCGCAGCAATGGCTTCTTCAAGCGTATAAACCACAATCGAGCGTGCTACTTCAAGACCGATTCTTTGCATGGCTAAACAAAATAGTCCGCGATCTTCTGCTTTTTCAATCGCAAGTTGTGATGCACCAATTAGTTCAACCTGATGTAAGGCTAATATCCCTTGCTGTGCTAGCTTTAATGCACAATTTAATGCAGTTTGTCCACCCATGGTTGGGAGAAGGGCATCGGGTTTTTCAAGTGCTATGATACGTTCGACTACCTCTGGGGTGATTGGTTCTATGTAGGTTGCATCGGCAAGTTCAGGGTCAGTCATAATGGTTGCTGGATTTGAGTTAATCAAAATGACTCGATAGCCTTCAGCTTTGAGAGTTTTACAGGCTTGTACACCTGAATAGTCAAATTCGCAGGCTTGACCAATGATAATTGGACCTGCACCGAGAATCAAAATGGATTGGATGTTTGTGCGTTTCATAGTGAGGCCTTAAGAAAGTAAGGCTAAAAAGTCATCAAATATCGTGCTGGCATCCAAGGGGCCAGGGCTGGCCTCAGGATGACCTTGTACACTCATGATTGGCTTTTTGCGATGACGTAATCCTTGAATGGTTCCATCAAATAAAGAGCGATGGGTAACGTCAAAATCAACAGGTAATGTGTTTTCTAGAACAGCAAAGTTATGATTTTGACTGGTGACTTGTACCCGTCCAGTAGAAAGGTTTTTGACTGGGTGGTTGGCACCATGATGCCCGGATTTCATTTTATAGGTTTGAGCGTTCAGTGCCAGAGCCAAAAGCTGGTGTCCAAGACATATTCCCAAGAGGGGAATCGGACTTAAAATTAATTCACGTATCTCTGCGATGATGTTATCACAAGCATAAGGATCGCCCGGACCATTTGATAAAACAATGCCGTCTGGTGCCATGCTGATGACTTGTTTCGCTGGTGTGGAGGCAGGTACAACGGTTACACGACAGGAACGATCGACTAATTGTCGCAAGATGGAATATTTAACGCCAAAATCATAGACCACTATATGGCTGGTTGGATGAATGCTAACTTGCTTGCTCAGTGCAACACTGGGCTCATGCCATTCATAGACTTGTTGGGTCGAGACTTCTTCAGTCAAGTTACGCCCGTACATGGGTAGTGCTTGCTTGGCAAGTTGGATAGCCCGCTCAGAATTAGGATTAAGCGATGAAATGCAAGCCATTTGTGAACCTTGTTCACGCAAGTAGTGAGTAATTTTGCGCGTATCAACTCCTGAAATGCCAACTAGGTTTTCAGTTATCAGCCAATCTGAAAAAGATTGTTCTGAGCGAAAATTACTCGGTAAAGTGGGTGGTTCCCGCACAATTAGGCCTGCTGACCAAGCGCGGTGGGATTCTCTATCCGCGTGATTTGTGCCAGTATTGCCGATATGAGGTGAAGTAAACGTCACGATTTGTCCGGCATAGGAGGGGTCAGTTAAGATTTCCTGATAGCCCGTCATTGCTGTATTAAAAACAACTTCGCCTGTTATTTCACCGCGTAAACCAACAGCTTTTCCCCAAAATTGGGTACCGTCGGCAAAAGCAAGTACTGCAGGAAAAACTGACACCTTGAATCCTCGTTAAGATTGTGTGCCGAGAGTATACACTGTTTTTCTTTAATATGTCATTACAGGTTGAATATCATCGTTGTTATTTCCTATTTCAAACGTTAGCACTTGTTTATTAAATGCTGTTTGCTTAATTGTTTCATAATTTTTTATGAGGCTCTTAATATCAATTGCTAAAGGAGCATAAGTAACTTTACCTTCAGCCAATTTTTTATCTATTTTAGCATTGTTTATTTTCGCTTCATCAATGATTTCCTGAAGTGCGTCACTACCATCACCAGTTAGGAAGTCATAAAATTCAGGCATTTTAGCAAGCATCTCGAGCAATTTTTCCTGACGTGATTGTACCTTAGATACAAAAACATTTGCTGCCTTTTTGTCACCAATTTGCGCAGTATTTTTCACATGAAGCGCACATAATGTCTTAGAGCTATCCTCTTTTTTTACTTCTTCTTTTGCTGGAGTTGTACCCCAATATTTTTAGTTATTCTACTGAACATAGTCAGCCCTCTTATTCTATTATTTTAGCAACTCGGTAAAAACCATTTTACAGGTTGAAAATTAATAAAATATGAATAAAGTGTTTTTTATACTGGTAGCAATTGAGATTCCAGCTTTACCGAGTTTTTCGCTTTAGTTTTTCGAGTTGCTTCCTTAAGGTTTTAGGTCCAAACAACAGAGTAAGTAAAGCAAAAAGAGCGATAAAAACCAAGCCAGATAAAATACTGAACAAAAGCGCATGTAAAAAATGATTTATCCAGCCCCAATTAATCCAGCTTATTGAAATAACATAACATCCTGTAATGCCAATTACAATAACAAAGAGTGAAGCTGCGAGATAAAGTAATGTATAGTGCCGATGACCTTCTGCATAAGGTGAAATACCATATTTTTGTTTGAAAATAGAATTAATAAAAGCATAATTCATCCAAAAATTACCTGCGCTGGATAAACCAAATGCTAAACCTAAACCCGTTAAACCAAAATGAGGCGTTAATAAATAACTTAATAAAGTGCTCAATATAAGATAAACAATGGAATTAAATACAATCAAACGGGTGGCGTTGATCGCATAAAGTGTGTTTAATAAGACTTTTGAACCTGCCCCAAAAAATATACCCGTTGAAAATGCGCTGATTGCAATACAATTTAAGATGGTATCTTTGAAGTGAATAGCACCATGTTGAAAAATAACGATGTAAACGGGCAACATTAAAAAAGCCAAGCCAATCGTGGTAAAAAGCGCAAGCCAGCAAGAGGTATCCAGACTTTCAGTCAAGAGTTGTGAAAACCGACGAATATCTCCTCGTAATAAGGTTTCTGTCAGTACAGGTAGAGCAGCAAAGCCAGTAGCCACACCAAATAAACCAATAGGGACTTGAATAACGATCATGGTGGTTGCTACATAAGTCATGGCGCCTAAACTAATTTGTAAGGCAAAAAAAGTGTTGACCATTAATGCCAGTGTAGAGGCACCTTGCCCGATAGCGCGAGGAGCCATCAGCTGTAAAATTTGTTTGAGTGGTTGATAATGCAACCACCGCCTGGGATTCATATTTGGCCAGGGTAAACTTTTGTCTTTCCACATTGGGAATGATTGATAAATTAACTGTAAAAATGCGCCTAGCATCGCTCCCCATGTTAAGCCCCATACCGGTAATAGCTGATACTGCTTAAACAAAGGAGCGCATAGAACGCCTGCAATCATACCAACGCTTAAAAAAATGGAGCCATTCATGGCACGGAAAGTATCACCGCGAACCCCAAGTATGCCCATCATAATAGCATTTAGCATGGTTAAAGGCAGGTAAAAAATTAAGACTTGGAATATCTGTGTGGCAAGTGCCATGCCGCCGCTGGCAATAAAACGTTGATCACTCATGAGTCGAATAAATTCGGGCGCAAATAAAGCAGCAATAATCGCCAGTCCAAATGTCACGAAACTGAAAAAACCTAATACGGTACTAATTAAATATTTCTCGGCCTCTGCACCTTGAGGTTTTATATCAATCAAACCCTTAATAAATGCGGCGGATAAAGCACCATCTGCAAATAAATCGCGCAGACTGTTGGGGAAACGAAACGCAGTGTTAAAAGCATCCAATGAGGTGCCAGCACCTAGGACAGAGTTCACTACAATGGTTCGCACAACACCTGAACAACGAGAAATGAATACGCCCATTATCGCGCCAGCATGACGTGCTCCTAGGCTTTTTGTTTTTTCTGTTTCAGCCATGCTCGCCATTTAGTTTTCCGATTTTTCAGGAATAAGATCATCTAACCATTCAGGCTTGATGGCTTTATTTTTGGCTGAGCGATGTCTGGCGCGTAACTCAACATCAATGTATTTGTCGGTTATGGCTCCTGAGCCATGTCCTGCGTCATCACGAACATGCTCTCTGGGGCGGTGTTTAACATCATCTGAAATGCCAGTATGACGCAACCAATGAACGGTGGCAGCCATGAGTTGTTCGGCATCATCTTGAAAGCCGTCTTTTTTTAATCGTTCGATGGTCTCATCAAAACAAAACTGGACTTCGCTGCGCAAAAAACGCACGCCGCCAAGTGCACGACCTGAACGAGTGTTGCTTAATAAGGGGGTGGTTTCGCCGAGTGCGGGAAAATTCGACAAACCTAAAAACCGACGATAACGCGATAAGGCTTTTAGCATCGCATCACTAACTGAAATCATGCGTTCTTTATTCCCTTTTCCGACCGTGGTAAACCACCAATTGCCGTCAGCATCTTGTTTAAAATGCCCCATTTGAGGCTCCCAACGAGGGCTAGCTGCGAGTTCGGAAATACGCAAATACATTCCATAGAGCGCATTGATCATGAAGAGTGTTCGTTCATGACGCTCGGGTACGGCGATTGCTAATTGCTCAGCTGTTTCAATGACATAAGCCCATTGCAACTCAGATAAACGTCTGATGACCTGAGTAGTTTGTTGTTTACGAATAAATTTATTCTTTTGGCGAATTTGCAAAATAGGATTTTTTTCGGTGTAACCTTCCTGTATCAGATAATTGAAAAAACTGCTGCATACGGCAAAAATGGCCTGCAACGCTTTTTGAGAGAGCTGATAATGTTTCGGATCAAGTTTTTCGCCTTTGCGATGGGCAGCTTTTGACTGGGTAACAACAAAAGGTCGCCACGCTGGATTAACGACACGTTCACCAGCTACATCCACAAAGCGATTGACTTGTTTATTTCCGATCCAATCTTGAGGGGGTTTTTGGCAAAATTCAATGTAGTTTTCCATATCCACCCGATTTAATTCCGAAAGTGATTTACCCGCAATAAGCCAACTCCAGTGCAATAAGCGCTCAATTTCACGCCGATACGCATTAAATGTGGCATCACTACCTCGATAGCTATAGATAAAAGCATGGGCAAATTCATAATCTTTTTTAAGGTTTTGTTCATTTATAGGCTTAGGCGTTCTTTCCAGGTAGTTTATTCCATCGAAAAGCGGGGCAGGGCACTTCATTGTGGCAAAATCTCTTGTTGTAATTGGTAACATCGTAAGGTGTTTTGCATCAATGTGGCGATCGTCATCGGTCCGACGCCGCCGGGTACGGGAGTAATCCACGCAGCGCGTTGAGCAGCTTGGTTAAAATCCAGATCACCGCATAATTTTCCATTTTCATCGCGGTTCATTGCAACATCGACTACGATAGCACCTTCTTTTATTCGGCTGGAGTCAACAATTCCTCTTACGCCCATTGCGGTAACCAAGATGTCTGCATCAGAAACATGATGATTAATATCAATACTTGCACTATGACATACGGTAACGGTACAGCCAGCCATGAGTAACTCTAAAGCCATAGGCCGACCGACAATATTGGATGCCCCTAGGATGACAGCATGTTTACCAGATAAAGGTAATTGATAATAATGAAATAAGTTCATAATACCTGCAGGCGTGCAAGATCTTAGAATAGGTTTTTTTTGAACCAGACGACCGACATTGTATGGGTGAAAACCATCGACATCTTTTGTAGGATGAATAGTTTCTAGAATAACCTGATTATTGATATGTGCTGGTAGTGGCAGTTGTACCAGGATGCCATTAACTTCATGCGTTTCATTTAGGCGATTAATCAGCGAAATGAGCTCTTCCTCGGTGAGTGAAGACGGTAAATCATAGGCAACTGAATTAAAACCGATTTCGGCAGAAATACGGCGCTTACCTTGCACATAAAGTTTTGAGGCATCATGATTCCCCAAGAGAATAACAGCCAAGCCAGGAGGTTTTTCGCCTGGTTTCAGATCCAGCACAAACTGCTTAAGTTCTGCAAGAATGTGATTGGCAACAACTTTTCCATCAAGTAGTGAGGCATTCATCAAAAAATCTAGTATGTAATTGATATGATGTGGATTATAACATGGAAGTGTCAGCCGATCCCTACAAAAAGAATGAAAAATTCCTTTTTTAGTTTTCCCCGCAGTAAAAAATTAATTACTTGAATTTTGTTTCCTGCTCACGATATAATGCGTTTTCAAGTAAGTCGGGGCGTAGCGCAGCCTGGTAGCGCACTTGCATGGGGTGCAAGGGGTCAGAGGTTCAAATCCTCTCGTCCCGACCAATTTCATCTTAAGTTAAAGATTTACAAGTAGTCAAAACACATCAAAATTATGATCGATGCACATATAAACGACGTGCCTCGATATTCCCACAGGAGACGGACATGCCAACTTATCGCCATGTGTTACTAACAACAGATTTTACCGATTCAGGCAAGAAATGTTTAAAAAAAGCCCAGATTATAGCGGAAGATTACAAAGCTAAATTGACAGTTTTGCACGTTGTTGAGCCTCTCCCCGCTTATGCAATGAGTTATATGGGAACGCTGAACCTTGAAGAAGAAATGATGAACCAGGCTCAGATCAGTCTGGAGTCTTTGATGAAAGATCTGACTTTTTCTGGGGCAGATTCACTTATTGAATTAGGCTCAGTGAAATCCTCAATTTTGAAAGTAGCAGAAGAAAAGAGTGTCGATTTAATTATTGTTGGAAGTCATGGTCGTCATGGACTTGAGCGTCTGATTGGTTCAACAGCAGCTGCTGTTCTTCAGGGCGCTAAATGTGATGTATTAGTTGTGCATACTTACGATTAATAGCTTTTTGAGTATAAGTAGTATTCGATAAGTCTCCCTTTAATTTAGAGTCTGTTTTTTAATCAAGCAGGCTCTTATTTTCTGATCTTCGGCATGTTTTTTGATCTTTGACTTGCCGCGGCTTGTCTGCGGTATTCGGAAGAATAGCTCTGAATAGCATATTGAAGCAGTCCGAAGTGAAAATAGCTTTCGTTAGAGGTGATTTAGTAAGAAAAAGGTATTGACATAAATGCTTTGCTTATGTTAAATTCCACCCTCTTCAGTTTTTCAGTTACATTTGACCTTTAAGAAAACAAGGTCAGGTTAACAGGCTAAATATTTTCATGCTGGTGTAGCTCAGTTGGTAGAGCAGTTGATTTGTAATCATCAGGTCGCGGGTTCGATTCCCATCACCAGCTCCAAATTTTCCTTTAAATTCAATAAGTTACATTAATTTTCACTAGGCCATTATCTGATCGCTTTCTACTAAAACTCACTTTAGGGGCTTAACTTTCTTTTTAAATATTAGATAGGAGTACTTACATGTCAAAGCATGTTTTTGTTGTTTCAGAATGGCTTGCTAAAGAAGGTTGTGAACAGGTATTATGGAAACAAGTTAAAAAACTTATGGCTTTAACCTCCGAAAAAGAAAAAGGTTGTGTAAGAGCCCATGCAACCAGGCAGATACCACATCCTGGCGCGCCAAGTAAATCAAAGTATACAATTATACTTCTTCAAGAATATATTGATTTAAAAGCATTTGATATTCATTGTGCTTCTGACTATGTAGAAAAGGCTTTTAAAGATTTGGTTGAGAATAAAGAAACTGGCCTAGTTGCAGATTGGCGGTGTAGGTTATTTAGCGAAGCTGACTAGTTTGTCCAATTTTTAGGTCGTGAACGGATTTATTCTAGGCGAGGTTAGGCCGCCAGTCCATAGAGCTGTTCAAAAATAGTATCATGCCTAGTGTCACGCTGTGGTAGATAGCAGGTCGTTTATGAATGTATAACGTGAGATTAAATGAGCAGCCCCTTAGAATGTTTATCGTTTATGTGAAGCATTATTTAAATCATGATGGGTTTTAATACTTATGATTATTCCTTTAAAGGCTTATTTCAAACGGATTGAGTATCAAGGAAACAGTGATTCTACTAGTCAAACTTTAATCGATATTCATCGACAACAATGCTTTCATATCCCTTTTGATGTGCTTGATCCACATTTAGGTATCCCTCCAAGTCTGGAACCTAAATATATCTTTGAAAAACTTATCAATCATAAAAGGGGTGGCTCGTGCTCACAAATTAATGAATTGCTTGCTTTGGCACTAACTGAGATTGGATTTAAAGTTGAAAGACTGATGGCTAGAGTCTTGTATGAATTACCGAAAAATAAAGTCCCAACATTTTCTCATAAAGTCCTTCTCGTGGAGTTCGCAAACCAAAAATGGCTATGTGATACGGGTTTTGGTAGTAATGGCTTAATTGATCCTATCCCTTTTGTGTTAGATAAAGCGTTTTATCAATTTAATGCGATGTTCATGCTTGTTAAAGACGAAAAGTATGGTTTCAAACTTCAAACAAAAAGTGAAAATGATTGGATAGATTTATATGCTTTCAATCTAACCACTTACTTGCCAGAAGATTTTAACGCCATGCATTTTTATAATTTCTGTAACCCCGATATGGTATTCGTCAAATATGCAATTGTGACAATGCCTTTTGTCCAAGGCCGAAAAATTCTAAAAGATAGAACATACAAAGAACAAACGCAAGAAAAGACACTAACAATTGAAATAGAAACAGCTGAACAATACCATGAGATATTAAAACAAAAATTTAATATTGAACTTCCTGAGCACCCATCATTTTTTCCAGGGAAGAGTAAAAATTCTGACTCTGAGTAGAAGAACCCATATTGGAGACAGTTGAGCTGTATTAAAAACCAATGTAATTGAATCAAGTGAGCTGGCGTTATTCATTTCAAAATGGATGTTTGATTGGATATCACCAGAGGGCATATCAATGCATAGAGAAAGTGTTGCCGCAACTGCTTTTAGAAAGGCCAAAAATGAAGAGTGGCTAATTGTAATTGATAATTTATTTGATCCGGCTGTATTGGGTACAAAAGAATAATATGGTGCCAGAGGTTAAGTATATAGTCTCCGCGATTGAGATCGCGAGATTTTAGCCATTAATAATTTGAAAATTTTCCGTCAATAAAGTTTGCAGCTCTTCATGGTAATAGGCAAT
>JABEVJ010000272.1 GCA_013043985.1 Legionellales bacterium
ACTTCACAATATGAGTAACTATTGCTCGTTTTTATAATATTACCTGACATAAAATAACCGCGTCATAAACTTAGCATTTTGAAGTATCTTGGGTATAAACCTTCACGTGACAAACTCTTAAAGTGTCGCTACCATATCAGGATACCCTTTTTTGACGGTATAGGGAGTTCTGCCATGGAAAACAATCCATACTTATCTGGAAATTACGCGCCAGTTGATGATGAATCTGGTTTGCATGGTTCTTGGATGCCAGGAGAGTACTATGAAATACATTGATTATTATAAAGTATTAGGTGTTGAGCGTAATGCTACCTTAGCAGAAATTAAACAGGCATACCGAAAACTTGCCCATAAATATCATCCTGATGTATCAACCCATACAGAAGGTGAGGAAAAATTTAAAGAAATTGCAGAAGCTTATGCAACGTTGAAAGATCCAGCGAAACGAGCTGAATATGACAAATTGGGGGTTCACCCATCTGGCGAGGAATTTGTTACGCCGCACAATTGGCAAGAAACTTTCCATGAAGGGAATAGCTCTTTTGATGATGTTGATCTGGCGGATTTTATTTCAGCATTTACGGGTCGTGCACATGCCCGATCGGGCCCAAGAAAAGGGCAAGATTATGAGGTTCCAGTCCATATTACGCTAGAGCAGGCTTATCATGGTGCAGAAATGGAAATGACACTTCCACTGCCTGAATATGATGCGCAAGGATTACCTCATCGAAAGCAACAGACTTTTAAAATTCGTATTCCTAAAGGTGCATCTGACGGGCAACGGCTGCGAGTGCTAGGCAAGGGCGAGCCTGGCATTAATGGCGGTAAGTCTGGAGATTTATATTTGGCCATGTCTATCCAACCGCATCCTCTGTATCGCGTTAACCATAAAAACTTATCCATTGATTTACCTTTGGCACCTTGGGAAGCCGTACTGGGTACCAAAGTGAATGTGCCTACTTTGGGTGGAAAAGTTGGGCTTAATATTCCGCCAGGTGTAACAAATATGACGAAATTACGCTTGGCAGGCCGAGGATTGCCTTCGCCTGATGGTAAAATGGGTGATTTATTTGTGATTTGCCAAATTGATGTGCCTAAAGTGGTTACAGAAAAAGAGCGAAAATTATTTGAGCAATTAGCAACCGAATCACATTTTAACCCCCGAATTGCATTGGCAGCAGGAGCAAAATAATGACTATTCATCTCAACGAAACGATTTGGCTAAATGAAACAACCGTGTGCTCGATTGAACATTTATCTGAAGTTTCTGGATTATCTGTTGCAGAATTGCTGGAATTAGTTGAAATTGGCGTACTTTTGCCAAATAATAACAACGCAGAACACTATGAGTTTCAGTTAACTTATGTTGTGATTGCAAGAACTGCAAGGCGTTTGCGTGATGATTTTGAGCTCGATTTGCAGGGTATGGCCGTGGCTTTGCAGTTATTAAATCGAATTCATGCGCTGGAGAGAGAGTTATCGCAGTTTCCTAAATGAACCTTAAAACCTCTACTGCGTTGAGTATGTGCTGCTGAAAAGCTCACTCAACAATTGATAAATTGTTATAACAGGTAGATCTCTCATTATTATCCACCGTTTCCTTGATAATTTTACAGAGACTTGATTTTATTGAGTTCTTATACAGCTTACCGAGTTCACCTTGAATAATAGCATCATTATGTGCAAGTTCAAAAAAAAACATCTCTTCTCTATGAATTTTTTGAGGGGCATTCAGTAAATTTTCAATGATATTGTTCAGCTTATCAACGGCCTTTTGTTTTTGCCAAAGAGGGCAACCGCCAAACGATGAATCAAATATTCCGATATATTGCTTTTTCGATTTTTTAAGCCTCTCTTTCATATGCTTATCAAGCTGATGAGATATTTCCGTTAAGGCCGGAGAATGGGTATTTTGTGAGGAAGTATTGTTACTAGGAGGGGGCAGCATTTCACAGATAAATTGTGCTGGATTATGTATTGGATCGGGGTTTGATAACTGATGTTCATTTCCCTGTTCGTTTGAATCTTCAGATAATCCTTGATTGATCTCAGATGGTGGGCCTGAAAGCAATGCATTGATCTCAACTAATTGATTCATGCAAATCCGTTCTTGTTCTTCATAACTGCTTTTATTTACCCTATACGCAACTCTTTCATACTCATAATCATGGCCAACTATAAATTCATTAATTTTTTTTTCGTAGCTTGCAATCTGTAAAGAGCATTGGTCTATTTTGGCTTGAAGTGCTGTTTTATCAGCTTGCAATTTTTCAATATCTTTAAGAGAAAGTAACGGATTAACACACCTGGAAGCATCTTCAACAAGTTTCGGAGAAGCAAAAAAAGCCACGTAAGATTTTTTCTCTTCTAGAGCCATAATGAAAATTCCTTATATACTTACCGCGCTTGAGATCGCGAGTTTCTAATATAAATATTTTTGAGCACGCTCGGTGTCATTCCGTACGAAAGTCGCGCTTGAAGTTGAAAAGAGCCGTGAGCTTCATACGACTTGAGATACGGAACCCAAGTGGGAGATGCATGAAAAGATCACGCCAAATCTCTGTAAATATCGCTATTGAAAAGTTTTTCGAGAGGCTCATTTGTTTTTTTTCACTATTTCCACTTGGGTTCCGTATCTCCAGCCGTACAATTTCCTGTTTACGCTATCACCTATGCACGCGGC
>JABEVJ010000021.1 GCA_013043985.1 Legionellales bacterium
AGCATTTTTAAGCTTCAGTGCTAAAATCTTAATTATTTGATAGCAGCTAACCTATTAAAAATCCAAGACTTTTTATCAATTTATGTGTCGATACCTCAGACTATATACCCGAAGCGTTTCATATTTCAGCTCACCCACAGCATCTGAAGTGGAACTGCCCATAAATCCTGACCAAACGACACCAGATCGGTTCCTTGATAAAGAACAATGCCACGCCGAAATTTTTTACCTAAATCATTTTGTAATGTCTCAAGATGTTGAAAATCTTTTCCCGTGAGTCTGCTTTTTGTTTTTACTTCAATGCCAACAATATGGTTTTGCGGCCCTTCCAAAACAAAATCAACTTCCTGTCCTGACGCTGTACGATAATGATATAACTTAGCAGGTATGGTAGAAAATGTTATCTGTTTAGCTAATTCTATAGCAACAAAATTTTCAAGCACCGCACCAAATAACATTGGATTTTCTTTAGGTAAATCTGACAAATCCGTATTGAGTAAATAAGCTAATATATTCATATCGCTAATATAAAGTTTGGGTGCCTTAATAAGCCGTTTCCCTAAATTGTTCGACCAGGCAGGCACAGATTGCAGCAGAAAAAGGCTTTCTAATAACAAGCGATATCGTTTAGCAGTGATATGATTAAGTCCGGTATCGCGCGATAATGAAGCTTCATTTAACAGCCCTCCAGCGCGAGTGGCAAACAAACGCAATAGATCGGGTAAGGCAGTTATTTTCTCCACCTCCAATAGAATGCGCACATCTCGTTGTAAAATGGTATTAATATAGCCATTACACCATTCATAACGCAGAGCATTATGTTCCAATGAGCACAGCTCTGGAAATGAGGCCATGATCATCATTGTCATCAAATCAGCATTAGGGAGTTGAGCAAATCCCCATTCTGCAGAAAAAATATTTTCTATAAAGGTCAGTTGTTTGGTTTGTTGAATTTCCTGGGTAGAAAAAGGCAATAACGTATACAATGCCATACGCCCCACTAGAGCATCTGACAGTTGAGGTAGAGCCATTACACTGGCCGAACCAGTGAGAAGAAATTGTCCTCGGCCACCGTCAGGACGCTGGCGATTCTCATCCACAATCATCTTCAATGGCCGAAATAACTCAGGCGCCATTTGTATTTCATCCAATACAACTGATGAGCCACTAAGACTGTGTAAAAAAGCGACCGGATCTCGCTCTGCCGCAGCACGGATTTGTAAATCGTCAAAAGTGAGATATTTCGCTTTATGGCGCGTGGCAGCAATACGCTGAGTCAAGGTACTTTTACCCGACTGCCTGGGTCCTGCAATATAAACAACAGGAAATGTATTTAGTGCTTGAACGATACGATCTTCTATAAGGCGATCAATTTCTGGCATGGCGTTTCCTTCATAAGATATAATTATAGAACACTATAAGATAGTATGCTAGAGGTCTATAAGACTATCATATAAATATTGGTTGAAGGCTATACCCATGTGTGTCGAGTATGGATTTGAACCATGCCAAAATTTTGACTATTTCATAATAAATACAATATAATGCGACCCTCATAAGTTTACTGTATAACATTTTATAATAAAGGAACTTCATTGTAATGTTGAAAAATAACCGTCAAGAAACCGTTAATTCTGATCCTAATACTGAAGAATATTTTGTATTGGATGACAATAACATGCAAAAATATATTAACACCATTCCTCAATTCAGCAATCATGAAATTCATATTATCAACAATATTGGTGATGGAAATTTAAATAATGTTTTTCGATTGCATTTCGATGATGGTTCAACAGTGATTATTAAACAAGCATTGCCCTACTTAAAATGTTTAGGCAAAGATTCGCTGCTGGCTAAAGAAAGAATGTGCTATGAATTAGCTTATCAAAATCATGCCCGCCAATTTTTACCACTACATATTCCGAAATTTTATCATGAAGATAACATCATGATGGCAGTTTGTATGCAAGACTTAAAAAAACATGAAATTTTCAGAGAATCTTTGCTTAAGGGAAGAAAATTTCCAAATTTCAGCAGTCATATTGCCACTTTTATAGCTGAAATGAGTTTCAAAAATTCCGAATTGCATTTGTCGCAGGAAGCATTATCAAATCTAAAAAATCAATATAATCATAATGAACTTTGCACACTCACACGAGATTTTGTTTTTACCTTTCCTTATTTGACTGAGGGTCATGACACCAACCATCGTCCTCATCAATTTAGTGCCCATTTTCAAGCAAATAGAGAAGAACTTTTAAACAAATTTTTAACTCTCAATCAAACACTCTTGCATGGTGATTTACACACCGGATCGATTATGGCAAATGAATTTGAAACTTTTGTTATTGATTCGGAGTTTGCTTTTGTTGGGCCAATAGGTTTTGATGTGGGGTTATTAATTGCCAATTTAATGACAGCATGGATAAATCATAGTCTACTCGATCAAGATGAAAACTATTCCAATTGGTTGTTGGCTGCTATCCAAAATATTATTACACAGTTTGAGACAAAATTTATCTCATTATGGAACAACCATCAGTTGAATCAGCATAATGTTAATTCAGATTTGAATTTTAAAGATACTCAGGCTGCATTTTTGCTCAATATTTTCAAAGATATGTGTGGGTTTGCCGGACTTGAAATATGTCGGCGTACTTGCGGTGTTGCAGGTGTGAAAGAAATACGTAGTATAAAAGCCGATAAAAAAGAACTCGCTGAAACATTTGCTTTAAGCTTGGGTCAGCATCTCGTCAGTGAGACTTATCTTAACTATACTAATTCTGCTGACTTAATTAATACTATGAAAGCAATCAAACAGGTATTCTTAGCGAAAATTGAATCTGAGTATGTACCAAATGTTCAATATCAGCAGCAAACAAGCTCGTATTAGTGCACTCAACACTAGGGTCTGTTGACAATTGGTTCTCTGGCTGCAAAAAGAGTGTAATCGGTAAAAATTGGTTCTTGTTTTCGTTAAATAGCTTGCTATTCGCCTCAAACA